>DATIYD010000257.1:0-7849 GCA_035517975.1 Thermoleophilia bacterium
GGCCGCCGCCTCCGCCGCCCGCTCGGCCACCGGCGCCAGCGCCGCCTCGGTCGCGGCCTCGCGGCGGGCGGTGCGGCTTTCCCAGTAGCGCTCGGCCGAGAGGTGGTTCACCAGGCGCCGTTCGTCGATCTCGAGCACGCGGGTGGCCACGCTGTCGATGAGGTGGCGGTCGTGCGTGATGAGCAGCACGGTGCCGGAGTAGTCGCCGAGCGCCGCCGCGAGCGCCTCGACCGAGTCGACGTCGAGGTGGTTCGTGGGCTCATCGAGGACGAGGAAGTTCGCGTCGCCGGTGAGCAGCGTGAGCAGGCGCAGGCGGCTGCGCTCGCCACCGGAGAGCTGGCCGACCGTCTTGTGGACCTCGTCGGCCGTGAACAGGAAGCGGCCCAGCAGGCCGCGGGCGACCTGCTCGTCGAAGCCGGTCAGGGGCAGCACCGAATCGAGCGCGCTGGCCGACTCGTCGAGCTCACGCCCCTGCTGCGAGAAGTAGGCTAGGCGCACGTTGTGACCAAGGTAGGCGACACCGTCGGCCAGGGTGCGCAGGCCGACGATGGTCTCGGCCAGGGTCGTCTTGCCGGAGCCGTTCGGGCCCAGCAGGGCGACCTTCTCGCCACGCTCCACGACGAGACCGACATGCCGCAGCAGCGCCCTGCCGTGGTCGCCGGAACCGACGCTCACGCCCGGTGTCTTCATCTCGAGCACGACGCGCGCCGAGGGGGCCGGCTGGGGCAGTCCCAGGTGGAGCCGGCGCGCGTCACGCCGCGGCGCCTTCATGTCGCGCCTGATGCGCTCGATCTGGGTGAGCTTGGCCTTGGCCTGCTTGGCCTTGAGCTTCTTGGCGTGGAAGCGGTCGTAGAAGCGCTGGAGCTGCTCGATCTTCTCCTTGTCCTGCTCATAGCGGCGGGCGGCGATCTCGTTGGCGGCGGCACGCTCGTGCATGTAGGTCGCGAAGTCGCTGCCGATCGTCGTCACGACGCCGTGCTCCAGGGCCAGGACGCGTGAGCCCACGCGCTCGAGAAGGCGGCGGTCGTGGGTGACGAGCACGTACGCCTTGGGGTAGTCGAGGAGGTACTGCTCGAGCCACTCGACCGAGTCGATGTCGAGGTGGTTGGTCGGCTCGTCCAGGAGCAGGAGATCGGCGTCGGCCAGCAGGGCGCGGGCCAGCGTCACGCGCGTGAGCTCGCCGCCCGAGGTCGACAGCAGGGGGCGGTCGAGCAGGTCGGCCGGCAGGCCGAGGCCGGCGAGAACGCCCTCGAGGTCGGTGCGGTAGTGATAGCCGCCGGCCAGCTCGAAGCGCCGCTGGAGCTGCTGGTAGTCCTTCATGGCGGTGGTCAGGCCCGGGCTGTGCTCGTCGAGGTCGGCGAGGCCACGCTCGGCTGCGCGCAGGGCGACCTCGAGATCGACGAGCTCGGCAAAGGCCTCCATGAGGTAGTCGCGCACCGGCCGGTCGTGGGTGAGCTCCGGGGTCTGCTCGTGCAGCCAGACGCGCCGGCCGCGGGTGCGGGCGACGCGGCCGGTGTCGGCGTGCACGCCGCCGGCCATGAGCCGCAGCAGGGTCGTCTTGCCGCTGCCGTTGCGGCCTACGAGGACGGCGTGGTCGCGCTCGTCGAGCGCGAACGACACGCCGTTGAAGAGCTCCTGCCCGCCGAACGACTTGGAGACGTTGTCGAAGGAGACGATGGTCACGGGCGACCAGTATACGGGACGGAGGCGTCCGGGCGCGCGCCGGCGCCCGAGGCGGCGTCGCCGCCGTCCGGCGCCCGCCGGCACGAGGTGGCTTGAGCGCTCTCCAGAAGCGGAAGACCCTGTAGGCGAGCAGCGGCGCCGGCGAGGGCCGGCCTTTTCAGGGAAGGGAGAGGGCGTTGCCGATCACGACCATCGTGTTCGACCTTGACGGGGTCCTCATCGACTCCGAGGATCTGTGGAACGAGGTGCGGCGCGACTTCACGGTCGCTCACGGCGGGAGCTGGACCGAGCAGGACCAGCGCGCCGTGATGGGCGACAACTCGTGGCAGTGGGCTTATCACATCCGCACCGTCTGCGGCGTGGAGCTGGGGGAGAGGCGCATCATCGAGGGCGTGGTGGCCCGCCTGCTGGCTCGCTATGAAGAGGGCGTTCCGGTGATCGCCGGCGCGCCTGAGACGGTCGTGAGCCTCGCGCGTGCCTACCGCCTGGGTCTCGCCTCGTCCGCGCCGCCCGAGGTCATCCGGTTCGTCGTGCGCAGGGTGGGTCTGGGCAGCGTGTTCAGCGGCTGGCTGTCGTCGGACGACGTGGCGGCGGGCAAGCCCGCCCCCGATGCCTATCTCGCGGCCTGTGCCCGCTTGCACGCCGATCGTGCCCGCACGGCCGCGGTCGAAGATTCGCAGAACGGCCTGCTGGCGGCGCGCAACGCCGGGCTCGCCGTTGTGGCCGTGCCGAACCGCCGGTATCCGCCGGCGCCGGCGGCCCTCGAGGCCGCCGATCTGGTGCTCGCCTCGATCGCCGAGCTCACCCCGGCGACCGTGGCCTCACTCGCTCGGCAGTGACTGGGTGGCGTCGGGCACGCCGCCGCCCACCGAGTCGCCCGGGCACATGAACATCTGGCGGATGCTGGGCGTGCCCGAGGAACTCGCCCCCAGGAAGTACTCCTGGCTCGGCATGAGAGCCTGATCGAGGGCAAGGGTGCCGAGCTGGCCCGGAGCGATGCTGACGGTCACGCCGACGACCTTGGCCACGACGGTGCCGTCGCTCGTCGTGATCGGGGTGCCGGCGCCGATCACGAGGTCGTGCGCGCTCGCCGTGTTCTCGATCTGCAACCGGCCGGCGCTGTAGCCCACGGCCTTGAAGTCGAGCGTGGTGTCGGTCGTGACGTGGCCGCCCATCGTCACGTCGACGTTCTTGCTGCCCTCGCCGCCCGAGACGCTCGTCAGGCTGCAGCCCGTGACGAGCGCCCCCGCCGCGCAGAGCAGGCAGGCGACTGCCAGCAGGCGGTGGACCGTGCGCATGGAGACACTCCTCTGGTCGCGGCGTCGCCGGCGTGGTCGCCGTCGCTCGCCAACAGCGTTCAGGGAGCGGTATCGGCCGAACGGGGCCGCGGGTTTACGCGGTCACCGTGGTGCCGGCCGTGCCGTGCATGGCCGGCGCGACGTCGAGCAGCGAGGCGACCACCGCCGTCGCGCCGGCGCGGGCCACCTGCACCGCGGCCTCGACCTTGGGACCCATGCTGCCGGCCTTGAACTCGCCGGCGGCCTGGTAGCGCTCCAGCTCGGCCACGGTCACGTGGCCGAGGGCGCGCTGCTCGGGTGTGCGGTAGCCCACGAACACCGACGCGACGTCGGTCAGGATCAGGAGCACGTCGGCCTCGAGGTCGAGCGTCAGGCGGGCGGCGGCGAGATCCTTGTCGATCACCGCCTCGACGCCGTGCAGCGAGCCGTCGCGGCGACGCACGACGGGGATCCCGCCGCCGCCGTTGCACACGACGAGCACGCCGGCCGCCAGGGCGTCGGCGATCGCGGGGCGCTGCACGATCTCGACCGGCCGCGGCGACGGCACGACGCGGCGCCAGCCGCGTCCCGCGTCTTCGCGCATGACGAGCCCTTGCTCGATGGCGAGCTCCCGGGCCCGCGCCTCGGGGTAGAAGGGCCCGACGGGCTTGGCCGGCGCGGCGAAGGCGGGATCGCGCTCGTCGACCACGCACTCGGTCAGGAAGGTGGCGACCGTGGCCTGCAGACGCAGCTTCAGCAGATGGTTGTGCAGGCTCTGCTGGAGCAGGTAGCCGATCTGGCCTTGGGTCTCGGCACCGCAGACGTCCATGGGCATCGGCGCGACGAGCTTGGCGGCGAGGTCGTTCTGGATCAGGATGTTACCGACCTGGGGGCCGTTGCCGTGGGTGAGCACGACGCGCCAGCCGTCGGCCGCGAGGCGCGCGATGCGGCGGCAGCTCTGGTCGACGTTGACGAGCTGCTCCTCGAACGTGCCGACCTGGCCGGGCTGCAGGATGGCGTTGCCGCCCAGGGCGACGACCACGGTGCGGGGCGCCTGGTTCACGCCGGCCCTCTTACGGCTCGGGCGGCCGGTTCCCTGCCCGCGGTCGCGATTTCATAGGAAGTATGCATGTATTCATCGTATACGAGGGCTGCCGGAGAGGCTAACCTTGGACCGCGACCGGCCGCCGGTCAACCGCGACCGGCCGCCGGTCAACCACGCGCCGCCCACCGGTCGGCCGCATGCCGGTCGGCGACGAGGCGACCGCGAGCGACGCCATGAAGGGAGAGACCGTGACGAGTGACGAGCTGGTGCGCGAGATGGAGTCGCGGGGCTGGCGCGCGGCCGTCGTGCCCGCCGCTCGCCTCGGCGACCTGCGCCGCGAGATCGAGGGCCGGCGCGCCGGACTCGACCCGGCGTATCTCGCCGTCGTCGATCGCAACCTCGAGCTCGAGGCGCCGGCCACGATGTCGGATGCCCGCTCGCTGGTCGTCGTCGCTGTGCCGCACCCCTGCGCCCAGGCGACCTTCACGGTCGACGGCGAGGCGCGCGTGGTACCCATCCCGACGACGTACTGTCACCATGCAGAGATCCACGCCGAGGTGGCCACCGCGATCGCCCTCGCGCTGGCGCCGGCCGGTCTCTCGGCGGCACCCGTGTCGCTCCCCGAGAAGCTGCTGGCCGTGTCCGCCGGCCTTGCCCGGTACGGCCGCAACACGATCGCCTACGTCGACGGCTGGGGCAGCTTCTGCGAGCTCGTCGCCTGCGTATCCGATCTGGCGCCGGGTGCCGACCCCTGGACCGGCCCGCGTCTCCTCGAACGTTGCGACACCTGCGAAGCCTGCCGGCGGGCCTGCCCCACGGGCGCCATCGAGGCCGGCGGCCTGACGCTGCGCGGCGAGCGTTGCCTCACCCTGCACAACGAGAGCGAGCTTCCGTTTACCGAGTGGATCGACCCTGCCTGGCATCACTGCCTGTGGGGCTGTCTGCGCTGCCAGCGGTGCTGTCCCGAAGACCTCGCGGTGCGCGACCAGGTGGACGAGACGGCGAGCTTCGACGAGCGCGAGACGCGCCTGCTGCTGGGCGGCGTCGACCACACGCTGCTCGACGTCGAGCGCGCCCTGCGTGACAAGCTCGGCGCGCTCGGCCTGCTGGCCTACGACGACGACTTCCTGGGCGTCGCCCTGTCGCGCAACCTGCACGCCGCGCTCGCAGCGCGGTAGAGGGAGGGTCTCCATGGACATCGGCCGGGTCCTCAAGGATTCGTGGACGATCTTCACCAAGGACTGGGGCGCGCTGCTCGTGGCGGCCCTGATCGCGTTCGTCCTGAGCGTCGTCACCCTCGGCCTCCTGGGCCCCGCGCTGCTGGGCGGTCTCTACCTGATGGTGCTACGGCGGGTGCGCGAGGGCCGCAAGGCCGAGATCGGTGATGTGTTCGGCTGCTTCGACCGCATCGGCCCGTTCCTCGTCGCCTACCTGCTGTTTCTGGCGATCGTGCTCGCCTTCGCCGTCATCGTCGGCTCGCCGCTGCTGCTGCTCGTCATCCACGACTCGGGCGCCCGTGCCTTCGGCTGGTTCCTGTTCGCTCTGGCCGCGATCGCCGCGTTCTTCGTCGCCGTCTACCTGGTGACCGTCTGGATCTACTGGACGGTGCTCATGGTCGACCGCCGGCGCGGGGTGATCGAAGCGCTCGCCGAGAGCCGCGCGATCGTCGCGCGCAGCGGCTTCTGGATGACACTCCTGATCATCTTCCTCATCTGGGTGATCGCCAATGCGGCGACCACGGCCCTGAGCGCCGTGACCCTCGGCGTCGGCGGCGTGCTCTCGTTCCTCGTCCTGCCGTGGGAAGTGGCTGCCTACACGGCGATGTACCTTCAGGCGACGGGCGAGGAGCGCCTGTTGCCCTCGGCGTACCCGGGCGCGTCGTCGGTCTGGCTGGGCGGGGGGTTCTTCGCCGCTCCGTTCCAGACGGGCGGCTACCCGCCGCCGTATCCACCACCCGCCGGGGGCGCGCCCGGGTCCGCGCCGCCCTACGGACCGCCCGGCTCCGCGCCGCCCGGCGGGCCGCCTTATGGACCTCCGCCGTACGGATCGCCGGGTGGTGGAGCGCCCGCCTCTTCGCCGCCGCAGGGCGGTCCGGCGGCATGGCAGCCTCCCACGCAGGCTCCGCCCTGGGCGTCGCCGCCGCAGACTCCTCCGCCGTGGTCACAGCAGGCCGCGCCGCAACAGCCGGCGAGCCGCCCCGACGAGCCGGGCTCGGCGCCGCCGGCACCCGGCGGTGAGCCCGGCGTCGCACCGCCGACCCCACCCGCGCCGCCGCGTCCCCCGGCGTAGCCTCGCGACCGGCGGGCGGGGCGCGAGACGCTCGTACCGGCGGCGCGCCCGAAGCCTGCGCGTCGCGCTATACTGCGGAGCGGTGCGCACCTGAGAAGGAGCTATCGTGGCGCCCACCATCCTTCAGGTTCTAGGCAGCAGCTCGTCCCGCCACGGCGGCGGCCGGCGCGCCGCGCCCGGGGCCAGCCGGTCGGACTCGATGTCCGGCCACGTCCCCTCTCGGCTCCCGTGAGCGACGCCGGATCGACTGCGGCGGTGATCCGCGTCGCAGGGCTCACCAAGCGGTACGGCGACCTCGTCGCCGTCGACGACATCTCGCTCGACGTCGAGCGCGGCGAGATCTTCGGCATCCTCGGACCCAACGGTGCCGGCAAGACGACGACCCTCGAGATGGTCGAGGGCCTGCGGCAGCCCGACGGCGGCGAGGTGATGGTCGACGGTCTCGCCGTGTGGCCCGATCCCCGGCAGGTCAAGCGCCGCATCGGCGTGCAGCTGCAGGCGACCGCGCTGTTCGACTACCAGCGGCTGCACGAGATCATCTACGTCTTCGGCTCCTGCTACGGCATCTACCGCGAACGCGCAGACTGTCTCGCCCTGCTCGAGCGCGTCGGCCTGACCGACAAGGCCGAGGCGTTCGTCGACGAGCTCTCCGGCGGACAGAAGCAGCGGCTGTCGATCGCGCTCGCCCTCGTCAACGACCCCGTGGTGACCTTCTTGGATGAGCCCACGACCGGCCTCGACCCGCGCGCCCGGCGCGCCCTCTGGGATGTGATCGGCGAGATCAATCGCGACGGCACCACGGTCGTGCTCACCACCCACTACATGGAAGAGGCCGAGCGCCTGTGCGACCGCGTCGCGGTGATGGACCGCGGCCGCATCATGGCGCTCGACGTGCCGCGGGCGCTCATCACGTCGCTGGGGGCCGAGGCCACCGTGCGGTTCGGCTTGAGCGAGCCGGTGCCGGCAGCCGACCTCTGCGCGCTCGACGGTGCCAGCGACTGCCGCGCGGTCGACGAGGGCTACGAGGTCGTGGCCGGCGACGCCCAGCGCACGGTGATCGCCCTGCTCGAGTTCGCCCGCGCGCGCGGCCTGCGCGTCGCCCAGCTCGACGTGAAGGGCGCCGACCTCGAGGACGTCTTCCTCAGCATGACCGGCCGCAAGCTCTCGGACGACGAGGCCGAGGCCGCTGCCGGCGCCCAGAAGAAGCGCCGCCGGTTCGGGTTCGGCGGGGGCCGCTGACCGTGCGCACGTTCTGGGATTTCGTCAAGGCCGACGTGCAGATCACGGTGCGCAACCGCCAGGCCCTGTTCTGGACGTTCTTCTTCCCTGTGCTGCTGATGTTCCTGCTCGGCGTAGCTTTCGGGAAGTCGGACAGCTTCACCGCCAAGCTGGCCATCGTCAACCAGGACCGCAGCCCGGCGGCCGCGGCCATGGTATCGGTGTTCCAGAAGGTCGACGCGCTCAAGGTCACGACGGTCGCGAGCGAGCAGACGGCGGTCAAGGCGCTGCGGAGCGGCGACTATGCCGCCGTCCTCGTGCTGCCGGCCGGCCTTCA
>DATIYD010000258.1:0-2173 GCA_035517975.1 Thermoleophilia bacterium
CGGATAGCGTGGTCTTGTCGCCGGCGCGGGCGACTCCTTTGTCCAGCAGCCGCCGCGCGTCAACGATGTTCATCGCCAGGTCGCTCGAGGCGTTGAGTTGAGCCACGCTCACGCCGGACATGGAGGCAGCCTGATCGCTGACGCTCTGGTATCCGACGACCGACACGAGCACGAGCAGGGCGGACATGACGATCAGCGTCACGGCCAAGCCCATGAGCTTGGTGCGGACGGACAGCCTCAACAGCGATCTGGCGGCCATTGGGAATCTCCAGGGCTTCAGGGTTCCGCGGGCGCCAGCACTGATGGGGCGCTCTTAACGCAGTTATCGTCGGACGGAACGGCCGGCCGAATACGCAATCGGCGTGAATGTGCAGCCGGCCGCCGGCAGTTCACCCACGGCTTTCGAGTCGAACGACTCGCTGGTATCCTTTCGGTCCACGCGCCTGTAGCTCAGTGGATAGAGCGTCGGCCTCCGGAGCCGAAGGTCGCAGGTTCGAATCCTGTCGGGCGCGCCAATGTCATGAGTCGCGACATAGGTGACACATGAGTCGCGACATAGGTGACACAGCGCTAGCTTGAAACCAGGGACCCCGGCCATCGGCCGGGGTTTCTTCGTTGGTTGCGCCAGTAGCCCTTGGCGGGTTCGATCAGATGACTCGAGAGGACCTCGCCGGTGTCGAGGGCGACGACGGTGACCTCTCGCTCATCCACGATGGCCAGGACACGACATCGGGCATGAGCCGCACCGACCTTGAGGTGGTAGAGGCGGCCGCCTCGTCGCAGCGTGAGGGCGCCCTTCTTGTCGGTGACGTCGTAGCGAAGCCGGAAGTGGGCTCGGCCAGCGTTCGACGGCACTGCCTTGGGCGTCGCCCGATACGCCTGGCCTGGCGTCGCCCGGCCGACCGCCCGATGTGGCCGCTCTTCGTTGTAGGCGAAGCGGAAGGCGTCGAGCATCACCTGCAGCTCGGCGATGCTGGCCGGCATCGGCCGCTGGCCGAGCCAGCGTTTGAGCGTCTGGTGGAACCGCTCGATCTTGCCCTGGGTCTGCGGATGGGCGGGCGAGCCGTTCTTCTGGCGGATGCCCAGCCAGGCGAGCAGGTACTCGAAGTTGTTCCGGCCGCCCGTGAAGCGGCTGGTGTAGACGGCGCCGTTGTCGGTGAGCGTGGCGGCAGGGAAGCCGTGGGCGTCGCCGGCCGCGGTGAACGTCGCGACGACGTCGTCGCCCGAGACCCGGCCCAGCGCCGTGCCGGGCGAGCACGAGAGCAGATAGCGGGAGTGGTCGTCGAGCCAGCTGATGATCTCGACCTCGCTGCCATCGGCGAGACGCCAGTGGGTGAAGTCGGACTGCCAGAGCTCGTTGGGTGCGTCGGCCTCGAAGCGGATCCAGGAGCTTCTCGGTCGTTTGTGCGGCTCGGGCGTGACCAGGCCGGCGGCGTGCAGGATCCGCCGGATCGTCGAGGTGGAGGCAACCCCGAGACCCTCCTGCCCGAGGTGCCAGGCGATCGTGGCCGGGCCAGCGTCGAGGCCCTCCGCAACGAGTTCGGTTCGGAGCGTCACGATGCGGGTCCGGACTGCCTCAGCCGTCCGCTGCGGACTCGCCCGCGGGCGGCGAGAGCGTGGCTCCACGGCGTCGAGCCCACCTTCCCGGTATCGCCGGAGGAGCCGGTGCAGGTGACCGCGGCTGATACCGCAGGAGGCGGCTGCGGCCGTGACGGACAACTGCGCGGAGACGACCTTGAGGACGGCCACCCGATGCTTCGACATGCGAGCCACTGTCACGCATGTCCCGACTCACCAGCAACCGATCAGCTGTCACCTATGTCCTGAACTCTGACACCTCCGGGCGCGCCAATTCCTGAGCGTGAATCCCGCTTCCTGGGTGCGTCTACCCGGGCGCACACCCGCTGAATGTAGCAACCCATGTTAGCAACCCACCCAGGACAAGCCTTGCGCCGGCCTGGAGGGTCCTCAGACGCGTCCAGGGCCATCGAGCCGCGATGGCTTGGAGTGACCATTTCGCGGCCGCCTTCGGCCTGCCATACTTTCGAAGGCCGTTCGGTCGTTCAAGCCTAGCTTCTCGCGGGGGACGCTTTGCCAGAGAAGCAGCTCGCGACCTGGGCGCTGTAGAGAACGGCCGAGGCGACCCAGACGATACCGCCGGCCATTGCGAGTC
>DATIYD010000259.1:0-5487 GCA_035517975.1 Thermoleophilia bacterium
CCGCCCGCCGCGCCGATCTGGCCATCCTCTGCTCCGAGGCCCTCTGGTGGCGTTGCCACCGCTCGATGGTCGCCGACTTCGTGGTCTACGCCGGCGGCGAGGTCGTCCACCTGCAGCCGGCACGCACGCTCCACAGCGCCGCCATCGGCGACCGCCTCAGCCGCTACGCGCCCGAGGTCCTTGCCGCCTGGGACGACTGGCTCGATACCGCGGTCCGGCGAGCTTCCGGCTGAGGGCGTCTGGCCGACCGCAACGGGCTGATCCGTCCGTCCGAGGCGCAGAAATCAGACGCTGCCAAGGCGCACGGATCAGACGCTCGCACCGCCTTCGCATGCCGCACTCGCGTTTTCGGGTAGGAAGGGGCGACCTCACCACCTCAGCCACCTGCAGGAGGAGCCATGATCTCGACCGACAGCCGCGCCCAGGTCACTTGGGGCGGGACCCTCACACAGGGCGCCGGCACGATGCGCCTCGACAGCGGCGTGGCGCCCGAGGTGCCGATCAGCTGGGCCTCGCGCACCGCTCGTGCCGCGGGCACGACGAGCCCCGAGGAGCTCCTGGCCGCCGCCCACGCCTCGTGCTTTGCCATGGCCTTCTCCGGCGATCTGGGCGATGGCGACACGCCGCCCGACCGGCTCGACGTGACGGCGACCGTCACCTTCGCCCAGTCCGAGGCCGGCTGGGGCGTGGCAAGCTCACACCTCGATGTGCGCGGTGTCGTACCGGGTCTCGATCAGGAGGCTTTCGCCGCTGCCGCCGAGGCGGCCAAGGACGGCTGCCCGATCTCGCGGGCGCTCAAGGGCAACGTGGAGCTCAGCGTGACGGCCACGCTCGAACAGGGCTGACGGCACGCGGCGTGCGACGCAGGGCTGACGGCCGGCATCGGCCGGCGCCGCATCGCCGCCGGGCGCCCGCCCCTAGGCGATGTCGCCGCCCGTGCGCAGGCGGGCCGGCAGGTGGGAGACGTCGGCGAGGCCGAGCAGCATGGGATCGGCGTCGCCACGGATCTCGAAGGTCGTGACCGAGCCCACGGGGCAGGCCACGCGGGCGCGATAGCGGTCGACGTCGAGGCCGAGCAGCACGCAGGTGAGAATACGGATCGTCGCCTTGTGGCTCACCACCAGCACGTCGCCGTCGCGCCATGCGGCGCGGATCGCCTCGATCGCCGGCAGCGCCCTGGCGGCGACGGCGTAGCCGCTCTCGCCGCCCGGCGCCGCGCGCCAGCCGGGATGCGCGAGCCAGGCGGCGAACGCGGCCTCGTCGTGCGCGGCGACCTCGGCCGCCGGGAGACCTTCCCAGGCGCCGTGATCGATCTCGCGCAGCCCCGGCTCGACGGTGAGCGCCAGGCCGAGCCGCTCGGCCGCCGGGCCGGCCGTCTCGCGGCAGCGCCGCAGCGGGCTCGAGACGACGGCGCGCCAGTGGCCGGCCGCGGCACAGCGGTCGGCGAGCAGCGCCGCCATCTCGAGCCCATCGGCGGTGAGCTCGCACTCGGTCACCCCGCAGAAGCGGCCCTCGCGACTCGAGACCGTCTCGCCGTGGCGCGCGAAGTGCAGGCGCAGCATCGGCTGCGACGATGCCGCGACCGGCGCGCTCGTCGAGTCGGTCACCGGTCGATCCCGCTCAGGTCGCGGCCACCACCGGCGGCGTATAGACGCGGGTGGCGAGCTCCTTGTCGATCTCGTAGAGGCCGCCGGGGGCGTCCTGCACCAGCCGCAGCTTCTTGACCATGTCGTCGGCGGTCGCCTCTTCTTCGACCTGCTCGCCGATGAACCACTGCAGCTTCTGCAGGGTGGCGTGGTCGCGCAGCTCGAGCGCGAGGTCGGCGAGGGCGTTGATCAGGCCGGTGACCTTCTGCTCGTGGGCCAGCGCATGCTCGAACATGGCGAGGGCGCTCGGCCAGTTCTGCTCGGGCTGGTCGATGGCGCCGAGCAGCACCCTGCCGCCGCGCTCGGCCACGTAGTCGAGGAACATCTGGGCGTGGATGAGCTCTTCCTGGAACTGCACGTGCATCCAGTTCTGGCCGCCCGCCATACCCAGGTCGGCGAACTGCGCCGACATCGACAGGTAGAGGTAGGCCGAGTAGAACTCGGCGTTGATCTGCCCGTTCAGGGCGTCCTGCATGCGCTGGTCCAGCATCGCATCCTCGTTTCGGCGGCGTTCGCTTACAGTGTCTATAGTCTCGCACATGGGCGTAGGGCGGTCGGTCCGGCGTGGCGTGGCGCAGTCGCCAGAGCCGACTAGTGATGGAACGAGGCCGCGGCCCCGTCGTTGACCGGCGCCGCCTGTTTGGCGAGGCGTGGCAGCTGGCGCTCGAAGTCGGCCAGCAGCAGGTCGGCCACGTCGCGCGTGAGGCCGCGCCGTACGACGATGCGCAGCGCCGCCAGGTCTTCACGATTCTTCGGGAACGTGTACGCGGGCACGAGCCAGCCGCGCTCGCGCAGGGCGTCGGCGACGTCGAACACGGTGAAGTTGTGCACGTCGGCGGCGAGGCTGAAGGCGAAGACGGGCAGCTCGTCGCCCTTGGTGAGCAGCTCGAACGGGCCGAGCTCGGCGATCTTGCCGGAGAGGTAGGTGGCTACCTCGCGCGCGTAGGCCTGCACGCCCACGTAGCCCTCGAACCCGAGGCGCAGGAAGTTGTAGTACTGGGTCACGATCTGCGAGCCCGGCCGCGAGAAGTTGAGGGCGAAGGTCGGCATGTCGTCGCCCAGGTAGTTGACCCAGAAGATGAGCTCGTCGGGCAGGGCCGCGGCGTCGCGCCAGACGATCCAGCCGACCCCCGGGTAGACCAGGCCGTACTTGTGGCCGGAGGTGCTGACCGAAGCCACCCGCGACAGCCTGAAGTCCCACGCAAGGTCGGGGTCGAGGAACGGCGCCACCATCGCTCCCGAGGCGCCGTCGACGTGCACCGGCACGTCGATGCCGGTGCGCCGCTGCAGGTCGTCGAGCAGGCGGCAGGTCTCGGCCACCGGCTCGTAGCTGCCGTCGTAGGTCGAGCCCATGATGACGACGAGCCCGATCGTGTTCTCGTCGCAGAGTGCCACGGCCTCTTCGGGCGAGAGGTGGTAGCGCGAACCCTCCATGGGCACCATGCGCGGCTCGACGTCCCAGTAGTTCATGAACTTGTCCCAGCAGATCTGGGCGTTCACGCCCATCACCATGTTGGGGCGGTCGGCGGGCAGGCCCGCCGCCCGCCGGCGCTGCTGCCAGCGGCGCTTGAGGGCGAGGCCGCCCAGCATGCAGGCCTCGCTCGAACCCGTCGTCGAGCAGCCGACGGCCTCGTCGGCGGCCGGCGCGTGCCAGAGGCGGGCCAGCATGTTGACGCAGCGCAGCTCGAGCTCGGCGGTCTGCGGGTACTCGTCCTTGTCGATCATGTTCTTGTCGAAGGTCTCGGCCATCAGCCGGTCGGCCTGGGGCTCCATCCAGGTGGTCACGAAGGTGGCCAGGTTGAGCCGCGCGTTGCCGTCGAGCATGAGCTCGTCGTGGATGATCTGGTAGGCGGCGTCGGGCGGCATGCCGCGGGCCGGCAACTCGTCGCGCGGCACGCGGTCGAGCTCGGCCATGAAGACCGGGGGCACGTCGAGGTCGCGCTGCGCGCGGCGGCGGTTCGCGGGGTGATGGAGCACGTTCCCTCCTTGCTCGGCGGCAGGGTCCCGGGGCGCATCATAGCCGCACCCCAACAGCGACAGGCGTGGTCCAACCTTGTGCGTTCGGCGTGGGCGACCCTAGAATGGGGCACTTCGGCGGCTTACCTGGGGGACCGACATGACTAGCGACACTCCGTTCCAGCGCGAGTACGCGGATCACCTGCTCCACGAGATGCTCGGCGGGCGCATGACGCGGCGCCAGCTTCTGGTGCGCGCCAGCGTCGTCGGCCTGTCGGCCACGCTCCTCGGCCAGGTGCTGGCCGCCTGCGGCAGCTCGTCGCCGTCGAGCTCGACCTCGCCGTCGACCGCCCCCAAGGCGGGCGGCACGCTCAAGGTCACCATGCCCTCGCCGACCGTCACGGTCGACCCGACCACCATGTACGACACCGGCTCGATCGCCATCGCCCAGCAGGTCGCCGAGTACCTCATCTGGGTCAACAACGACCTGAGCCTGCGCCCGGTGCTCGCCAAGAGCTGGTCGCCCAACGCCGACGCCACGGTCTGGACCTTCAACCTGCAACAGGGCGTCAAGTTCCAGGACGGCAAGCCGTTCAGCGCCGACGACGTCGTCTTTACCATGAACATCCTGCTCAACCCCAAGACGGTCTCGGCGGCCCTTGCCAGCTTCCAGGGCATCCTCTCGCAGGGCGGCGTGCAGAAGGTCGACGCCAACACCGTGGCCTTCCACCTCGACCAGCCCTTCGCCGACTTCCCCTACTTCGTGGCCTCGACCAACTACGACTGCCTGATCCTGCCGACGACCTACAAGGCCGGCACCTGGCAGAGCAACCCGGTCGGGACCGGGCCCTTCAAGATGACCAAGTTCACGCCCAAGCAGGGCGCCACGTTCGTGAAGAACCCGACCTACTGGCAGACCGGCAAGCCCTACCTCGACGGCGTCACCGTGCAGTTCATCGACGAGACGCAGGCTGAGGCGCTGGCCCTGCAGTCGGGCAGCAGCGACGTGATGCTCACCACGCCGGTCCAGGGCGCCCAGGCGCTGTTCACCGACACCAACCTCAAGGTCCTGACGACGCCCTCGACGCAGAGCCGGTTCCTGCACATGCGGGTCGACACGGCGCCCTTCACCAACAAGGCCGTACGCCAGGCGCTCGCCTACACGATCGACCGCCCGGCCGTGGTCGCCAACCTGTTCAACGGCAAGGCGCAGATCGGCAACGACAACGTCTTCTGCCCGCTGTATCCGCTCGCCCCGAAGACCATCCCGCAGCGCGCCCAGGACATCGCCAAGGCCAAGCAGCTCCTGGCCTCGGCAGGCTACTCGAGCGGCATCACGATGAACCTCACGGTCGAGGAGTTCGAGGAGGTGCCGCAGTACGCCACGCTGCTGCAGGCCATGGCCAAGCAGGCCGGCATCAACCTGAAGTTGAACCAGGTGACGGTCACCTACTACTACGGCTCGGGCAAGAACCAGCCCTGGCTGCAGGTGCCGATGGGCATCACCGACTGGACCTTCCGCGGCGTGCCCTCGCAGTACTTCCTGCCGGCCTTCACGTCGAACGGCGTCTGGAACTCGTCGCACTTCAAGAACCCGGCTTTCGACGCGGCCGCCAAGGCCTACGACACGACGCTCGACGAGGCCAAGCGCCGCCAGTACGCCACGACGGCCGCCACCATCCTGACCGACGAGACGCCCTCGATCATCTCGTACTGGATCAACGTCAACCGGGCGATGAAGAAGAACGTGAACGGCCTCACCTCCGACCCGGCCGAGTTCCTCGACCTGACCACGACCTACCTGTCGTAGACGACTCGACGGCAGAGCGTCATCGAACGATCTCGTGATCTGACAGCGGAGGAGGCGGTGTGGGCCGGCTGATCG
>DATIYD010000260.1:0-10218 GCA_035517975.1 Thermoleophilia bacterium
CCCCCCGCCGCTCCACGAACGGGCATGCCGGCGTGCAGTCCCTGGCCACCGTCTCCTCGTCGGCCGGGACGCGCTTCTCGAGCGGCATCGCCGAGCTCGACCGCGTGCTCGGCGGCGGCGTGGTGCCCGGATCGCTCGTGCTGGTCGGGGGCGAGCCCGGCATCGGCAAGTCCACGCTGCTGCTGCAGGTGCTCGACGCGGTCGGGGCCGGCGGCCCCGACCGGTCCGTCATGCTCGTCTGCGGCGAAGAATCGCCGGCGCAGGTCAAGATGCGGGCCGAACGGGTGTGCCGAGCTCCGGGACGCATCGACGTGCTCGCCGAGACCGAGCTCGAGACCGTGCTCGAGGCGCTGCGCGAGCGGCGTCCGGCGCTCGTCGTGATCGACTCGGTGCAGACCCTCTACAGCGACGCCCTCACGTCGGCGCCCGGCAGCGTGAGCCAGGTGCGCGAGGCCACGTCGCAGTTCCTGCGCTTGGCCAAAGAGAGCGGTACCGCCGTCTTTCTGGTGGGCCACGTCACCAAGGACGGCGCCATCGCCGGCCCCCGCGTGCTCGAGCACATGGTCGACACCGTGCTGCAGTTCGAAGGCGACCGTAACCGCTTCTTCCGCCTGCTGCGCGCCGTCAAGAACCGTTTCGGCGGAACGAACGAGCTCGGCGTCTTCGAGATGGGCGAGCGCGGTCTCGAGGCCGTCGCCGACCCCTCCGCGATCTTCCTCGCCGAGCGCGGCGCGGCCGGCTCGTGCGTGCACGTCGCCGTCGAGGGCACCCGGTGTTTCCTGGTCGAGGTCCAGGCCCTGGTCAACCCGACCGACCTGGCGCTGCCGCGCCGCCTGGCGACCGGTTTCGACCGCAACCGTCTGGCCATGATCGTGGCCGTCCTGGGGCGTCACGGGCGCCTCACTTTGGCAAGTGCCGACGTTTTTGTTAACATAGTCGGCGGGGTGCGCATCGAAGAACCCGCGGCCGACCTGGCCGTGGCTCTCGCCGTGGCCTCGGCCGAACGAGGCGTCGCGCTTGCGAGCAACGCCGCCGTGTTCGGCGAGATCGGTCTCACCGGAGAGTTGCGGTCGACTGGGCAAGCGGAGCGGAGGGTCGCCGAAGCCACCAAAGTGGGCTTCGAGACCGTGCTCATGCCGCTGGCCGATGCTCGGCGATTGCGCAAGGGGTCCCAAGCACGGGGTATCGCCACTCTCCGAGACGCGATCGCCGGGGCCTTGTCGTCGCCTGTCGAGCAACGGTGACGCCACCCAGAGAACGAGCGGCCGGGAGGTGGCTGATCTTGTACAGAGTCGGCGATAAGGTCGTCTACCCGCATCACGGCGCGGGCAAGATCATGAAGATCGAGGACATGGAAGTCCGCGGTCAGCTGCGCGAGTACCTCACCATCCAGATCCTCCACAACGACATGACCGTCATGGTCCCCGTCGACTCCGCCGACCGCGCCGGCCTGCGCAAGGTCGTCGAGTCCGACGTGGTCGACGAGGTCCTCGCGGTGCTGCACGGCAACCCCACCAAGATGCCCAAGAACTGGAGCCGGCGCTACAAGCACAACCGCGACAAGCTCAAGACCGGCGACATCTTCGAGGTCGCCGAGGTCGTGCGCAACCTCGCCATCCGGCACTGCGACAAGGGTCTCTCGACCGGCGAGAAGCAGATGTTCTCGAAGGCCAAGAAGATCCTCGCGAGCGAGCTCATGTACGCCCGCGACCTGAGCGAAGACGACGCCAACGCGTTCCTCGACACCGTGCTCGACGAAGTCGGCGCCTCGCCGGCCGCTCACATCGTCGCTCCCGACCTCACCCCCGAGCTCGCGCACGAGGTCGCCCCGGTAGCCTAGGGCCGCTCGCGCACGAGGCCGTCCCGGCTTGTCCGGGGCTGCTCGCGCACGTCCGGCGCGTTTTCCGGGCAAGATGATCGTTGCGAAGGCTGCGGCGGCTCATATCCGCCGCCAGACGAGAACAGGGAGTGGTGAGCACGACCGACGCGCGCGCCTGGGTGATCGTGGCGGCGGCCGGCGAGAGCCGGCGGATGGGGCTGCCCGAGGGCGAATCCAAACAGTTCCTGCTGCTTGCCGGTGAGCCTATCATCTGTCATTCGGTGCGCCGCCTGTCGGCGATCGCCGAGGTGGCCGGCGTGGTCGTCGTGCTGCACCCGTCGCACGTCGTGCGCTTCGCCGGCCTGGCCAGCGCCTCCGAAGAGGGCACGCCCGTCCTGATCGCCGAAGGCGGGCGCGAGCGCAGCGACTCGGTGCGGGCCGGTCTCGCGGCCGTGCCGGCCGACGCCGACGTGATCGCCGTGCACGACGGCGCCCGCCCGCTGTTCGGCCGTCACGTGTTCCTCGAGTGCCTGGCGGCGCTCGACGGCGCCGACGGCGCCGTGCCGGCGACCGCGGTGATCGACACGCTCAAGAGAGCCGCCGACGGCGGGCGCATCGTCCACACCGTCGACCGCAACGAGCTCTGGGCCGTGCAGACGCCGCAGGTCTTCCGGGCCGCTGCGCTGCGGGCGGCCTACGCCCGTACCGACGTGACCGGCTCGACCGACGACGCCTCGGTGCTCGAGAGGGCCGGGGCCAGCGTGGTCGTCGTGCCCTCCACGCCGGCCAACGTCAAGATCACGACGCCGGCCGACCTGCCGCTGGCCGGCGCCCTGCTGTCGTGGGAGACCGAGGCTGACGTCTAGAGTCGGCATCGGTGTCGACGCGCACCGGTTCGCCGCCGGTCGCCGGCTCGTGCTCTGCGGTCTCGAGATCGCCCACGAGCAGGGCCTCACCGGCCACTCCGACGCCGACGTCGCCACTCACGCGGTGATCGACGCGCTCCTGGGGGCCGCGGGCATGGGCGACATCGGCACGCTGTTTCCCGACACCGACCCGGCCTTCGCCGGCGTGTCGAGCCTCGCCCTGCTGCGAGACGTGGTGGCGCGCCTCGCGGCGGCCGGCTGGCTCGTGGGCAACGTCGATCTCGTGATCGTGGCCGAACGGCCGAAGCTGGCTCCCTACAGGGCCCAGATGGCGGCGCTGCTCGCCGCGGCGCTGGGTGTGGCAGACGACGCCGTCGGGGTCAAGGCGACGACCACCGAAGGCATGGGGTTCGAGGGCCGCGGCGAGGGGATCTCGGCCTCGGCCGTGTGCCTGCTGGAGCGAGCCTAGGGTATCAGGCGGTGGGCGGCGCCGGCGGGGTGGTGTCGTCGCTCTTGGTCTCGAGCTCCTTGGGCTTCTCTTCGTCCTCGCCGGAGAGCCCTGATTTGAAGCCGCGCACGCTCTGACCGACCGACTTGCCCAGCCCGGGCAGCCGCGAGGCGCCGAACAGGAGCACGATGATCGCGAAGATGATGAGCAGCTCGGGAAGGCCGATGTTAGGCATGTCCCATCTCTCTACCTCGGGGTACCTGGCTCCGCGCGTTGGGCGGAGGTGCCGTGGCGGCGTCGCGCCGTGTGCGGCACCTAGGTCACTGTACGGTCTCGCGGGGCGACAATCAAGATTGGAGTAGACTGCTGTCTCTTCCCGCCACCTGAAACGACAGCGAACCGACGGAGCCGCACCCGCATGGAGCGTCGCGCAGATCACCCTGAACCGGCCACCGTCGTGGCCGTCGTCGGCAGCCCGCGAGCAGCCGGCAACACCTCATACCTGGTCGACGTCGCCCTCGACGAGCTGGCCTCGCGGGGTCTGGCCGTCGAGAAGATCCTGCTGGGCGAGCACCACGTGCTGCCCTGCGAGGGCCACGACGCCTGCGAAGAGCTCGCTGCCTGCCCGCTCGACGACGATGCGGCCGCGCTTCTTGAGCGCGTGTACCGGGCCGACGGCCTGATCCTCGCCACACCGGTCTACTACGAAGACGTCTCCGGCCAGATGAAGGTCTTCATCGACCGCAACTGCTTCAACAACTACCACGAGGTCTGGCTCTCCGCGCGCTCGGTCGGCCTGATCGCCGTGGCCGAGAGCACGGGGTTGGACGACGCGATCGACAGCCTGCGGCGCTTCGTCGCGCTGTCGTCCGACAAGAAGGTAAAGCCGCTCTCGGTGACGGGTCTTGCCTATCGCGAGGGCGACGCCGCCGGAAACGCGACCCTTGTCGCCGCCGTGCGCGACATGGCCTTCACGATGGCGACCGCGCTGGGCCCCGAGGTCGCGCCCGACTAGGCGCGCGACGAAGTCACGCCGGCCTGAGCGGCGGCGACGTAGTCTCTTCGACGGACCAGGCCTGAGCGTCACAGACGCAGTGGGTTGACGGCCCGGAGACCGGCTCGGGCGCCTACTCCTCGCCCAGCGCGAGCCGGACCAGGCGGTCGAGCAGCTCCGCGAACGGGATCCCCGCCGCGCTTGCGGCTTTGGGGAAGAGGCTGTTGATCGTCATGCCCGGGAGTGTGTTGACCTCGAGCACGACCGCGCCGCGGTCGGGCGTGAGCATCATGTCCACCCGCGAGTATCCCCGGCAGTCGAGCGCCCGGTGCGCCCTGATCGCGAGATCCTGGACCTGGTCGACGACCTCGGGGGCGAGCTCGGCCGGGCAGATCTCCTCGCAGAGCGCGGGATCGTACTTGGCGCGATAGTCGAAGAACTCCCGCCCGGGCACGATCTCGACCACCGGCAGGGCGGTGAGCCGGCGGTTGCCGATGACGCCCACCGTGATCTCGCGGCCGTCGAGCCGCTCCTCGACCAGGACGCGACTGTCGTACTCGAAGGCAAGCTCGATCGCCGGCTGCAGATCCTGTGGGCGGCTCACGGGACTCATCCCGACGCTCGAGCCCTGGCGCGACGGCTTGACGAACGCCGGCACGATGGCCGCGGCCCGGCGCAGCGCCTCGTCGTCGCGCTCCTCTCGCTCGAGCACGACCGCGCGGGCGACCGGGATCCCCGCCGCGGCGAGCATCTTCGCGGCCATCGCCTTGTCCATGGCCAGAGCCGAGGCGAGCACGCCCGAGCCGACGTAGGGGATCCCGACGAGCTCGAGCATGCCCTGCAGCGTGCCGTCCTCGCCGTAGGGCCCGTGCAGCGCGATGAAGGCGACGTCGATGCGGCGCTTGCCCTCGACGATCTCCATGGCTTCGGTCGCCGGCGCGGCCTCGGCGGCGGTGCTCTTCATCTCCTGCTGGAGCGCCGCCGGCAGCTCGCGGCTGCGGTCGGCGAGCGCCTCGGGCGCCCCGGCGTGAGCCACCAGGGCGCGTGCCTTCTCGGCGAGGTCCGCGGGCAGCGCGGGATTGCCGGCCATCAGGGCGAGGGCGTCGAAGAGCAGCACCTCGTAACGGTCGCGCGGCAGGTGATCGGCGATCATGCGGCCGGAGGCCAGCGAGATCTCGCGTTCGGCAGAGGCGCCGCCCAGAAGGACGCCGACTCGGATGCGTCGGCCGGGCTTGCTCATGGCGACCTCCTTCGGCTTCGTATGTCGAGGCACTGCTTCTTTCCGCGGCCGGATCGATCTACCTCTCCGGCCCGACCGGCCGGCAGGCGGTCTCGATCGTCCGCGTCTCGGTGACGACGAGATCGACGCAGAGGTCGTGCGGCTCGACCGGCACGCGATCGACGACCTGCAGGTCGAAGCAGATGCCGATGCGGCGCGCGCCTGCGCGCATGCGGGCCAGGAACGTGTCGTAGAAACCGCCGCCGTAACCCATGCGGCCGCCGTCGCGGTCGAAGGCAGAGCCGGGCACGATGACGACGTCGAACGTGGCCGGCTCGACCAGCGCCAGGCCGGGGCGCGGTTCGGGGATGCCGAAGCGGCCCGGCGTCAGGTCGCGCCGCAGGTCGGCGACGCCGAAGGCCTCCATGTGGTGGGGGCCGACGATCCGCGGCAGGGCGACGGTGACCCCGCGCTCGAGGCACCAGGAGATGAAGGGCGCCGTGTCGACCTCGGTGCGAAACGAGGCGAAACAGAGCACGGCGGAGGCCTCGGCGACGGCCGGCACGGCGGTGAGGCGGGCGAAGAGCGCCGCGCCCGCGGCGCGGCGCTCTTCGCCCGCCATGGCGTCGCGCCGGCCGAGCACAAGATCGCGCAAGGCGCGCTTGTCCCCGGCGGTCTCGTCGCCAGGCTCGACTACGCTGAGACGGTCTGCGGGCGGTTGCACCGGTCGTCGGCTTCGATTCTTGTCGTATACTCGGCCAGAGTCGCAAGTATAGCCGGGCCGCGACGGCATCTGCAGGCGCGCCCGGTGAACGGACGACCTGCCCGAGAGGGCGGTCCATGAGGGGTGGGCACCATGGCCATACGCTCTCGCGAGGAGCTGACGCTCGCCGACCTGTTCGCGCGGACGCTCGGCAACCTGATCGCTCTCACCGGCCCCCTGGAGCCGCGCGCGCTGCCCACGGCCGAGCAGATCGTGGAAGCGCCCGACGGCGAGCTCTGCGTGCCGCCGGCGCTGTTCCGCCTGGTCCAGCTCGTGCTGCTGCCCGAGGTGCTCGGCGCCAACGCCGGAGCCATCCTCTACGTGGCGGCCAAGCGCTTCAGCGGCAATCTCGAGCTGCAGTCGATCCAGGACCTGAAATCGTGGTTTGCCACCATGATGCTGGGCGATCTCGAGGTCGAGCTCGACGAGGAGAAGGTGCTCGTCAAGCTGACCAAGTGCCTGACCTGTCATCGCCTGCCGGCCACCGGCAGCGCCATGTGCGACTTCGAGCGGGGCCTTGTCGACGGCGTGCTCGAGCGCATCACGGGCACCGACGTCATCACCAAGGAGACGCTCTGCTGGGGCCTGGGCGACACCGTCTGCCAGTTCGAGGCGTACAACTCGGCCGCCGACGGCTACGTCTACGCCGAGGACGGCTCCCAGCGCGAGGTGCAGCGCCGACTGCTCACGGGCATCGCCGACCAGTCCGACATCGCCCTCGAGAACCTCCGCCTGGTGGGCGACCAGCGCTTCGCCGAGACGCGCGACACCCTCACCGGCATGTACAACTTCCGCCACCTGCGCGAGCACGCGGCCCTCGAGCTCGCGCGGGCGCGCCGCCACGATCGCACGGTCGCCTTCGTCATGCTCGACATCGACGGCTTCGCCACGGTCAACGAGGCGGTGGGCGAGCAGGCGGGCGACCAGGTGCTGCGGCAGTGGGCCGACCAGCTGCGCGGCCTGCTGCGCGAGTGCGACCTGACCTGCCGCTACGGTGCCGACGAGTTCCTGCTCGTGCTGCCCGAGACGGGCGACGCCCAGGCCGACCTCGCGCTGGCCCGCCTGCGAGCGGCGCTGGGCGAGATGGTCTGCGAGGCGGGCGGCCGCAGCTTCACGCTGACGGCGAGCGCCGGCGTGGCCACGTTCCCCGAAGACGGCGCGATCGTCGAGGAGCTCGTCGCCAAGGCGACCACCACCATGTACGTCGCCAAGTCGCGCGGCTCCGGCCAGATCGGCTTCTACTCGCCGCCGAGCCGCGATCCCGCGCCGCCCGCCGGGGGACCGGCCTAGAGCGAGGGGGCGGCGGAGCCGCCCCCGCATTGCCCGGGTACGAGCGCCGTGGTAGCGTAGCCTGCCGTGCCCGAGCGTCTTCAGATCGTCGCCGTCGGCCGTCTCGACGCCGACCTGCGGCCGGCCTTCGCCCACTACGAGCGGCTGATCGCCGGGCTCTGCCGGCTCACGGTCCACGAGGTGCGCGAGGTGCCGCTGCGCGGGCGTGCCGCGGCCGAGGTGCTGCGCGACGAAGGCCGCCGGCTGACCGCGCACCTGCCGGCGAGCGGCGTCGTCGTCGCGCTCGACGCGCGCGGGAAGACGTACGACAGCGAGCGGTTCGCGGAGCGCCTACAGGCGTGGTCGCTGCGGGGACCGGCGACGTTCGTGGTGGGCGGCTCGCTCGGCCTTGCCGACGAGATCAAGGCGGCGGCCAACGAGCTGCTGTCGCTCTCGTCGTTCACGCTGCCGCACCAGCTCGCGCGCGTGGTGCTGGCCGAGCAACTGTTTCGCGGGCTCAAGATCGCCCGCGGTGAGACATATCATCACTAAAGGCGGGACGCGGCGCCGGCCGCCGCCGCCGAACCGAGGCGCAAAGGACGTCGTGACATGAGCGAACGCAGCGAGCACGAGGAGCTGTACGGGCTGACCGGCCTCGGACGGTCTCTCGAGCGAACGCTCGCCACGATCATGCCGACGGGCGAGCCGCTGCCCGCGGTCGAGCTCACGCTGCCGCCCAAGCCTGAGTTCGGCGACGTCTCGACGCCGGTCGCCCTGGCCGCCGCGCGCCTCGCGCGGCGCAACCCCCGCGACCTCGCGACCGAGCTCGGCGAGCGCTGGTCCGCCGGACCGGGCGCCGGCATCTGCGAGCGCTTCGAGGTGGCCGGCCCGGGTTTTCTCAACCTGTTCCTGAGCGACGAGTGGTACCTGCGGGCGACGCGCCGCATGCTGGCCCTGGGTGACGACCACGGCCGCGACGTGTTGCCGGCCGGGAGCCGCCTCAAGGTCAACATCGAGTTCGTGAGCGTCAACCCCACGGGCCCGTTGCACGTCGGCCACGCGCGCTACGCCTCGATGGGCGACGCGCTGTGCCGGCTGTTCGCCTTTGCCGGCCACGACGTGACGCGCGAGTTCTACGTCAACGATTTCGGCTCGCAGATGGCGAAGTTCGGCCAGTCGCTCACCGCCCGCTACGCGCAGCGGCTGGGCATCGAGATGCCGGTGCCCGACGACGGGTATCTCGGCGAGTATCTGCTCGAGGTCGCCGACCGCCTGATCGCCGACGTCGGCGAGCGCTACCGCGAGGCCGTCGCCGCCGCCGCGCCCGAGGTCGGGCGGGTGCCGGCCGCGGTGGTCGACGAGATCAAGCTCTGGGGCCGCGACGAGATCCTGGGGCGGTTCCGCCACACGCTCGGGCGCCTGCGCGTGCCCTTCGACGTCTGGACGAGCGAAGCCTCGCTCTACGACGGCGGCACGGCCCACCGCGGCTTTGGCGGCGAGGTCGGCAAGGCCCTGCGCGAGCTCGACGCCGACGGCGAGCTCTTCGACGCCGACGGGGCCGTCTGGCTGCGCACCACCGACTACGGCGACGACAAGGACCGCGTGCTCATCCGCCAGACCGGCGCGCCCACGTACTTCCTGTCGGACATCGCCTACCACCGCGACAAGATGGACCGCGGTTTCGAGCACCTGATCGACATCTGGGGCGCCGATCACCACGGCTACGTACCGCGCATGAAGGCCAGCTTCACGGCCCTGCCCCCGCACGATCCCGATCGACTCGAGCTGATCATCGGCCAGCTCGTGAACCTGCTCGAGAGCGGCGAGGCCCGCCGCATGTCGAAGCGGCGTGGCGACATCGTCACCGTCGACGATCTGGTCGAGGCGATCGGGGTCGACGCCGTGCGCTTCTTCATGGTGGGACGCAGTCACGATTCGACGCTCGATCTCGATCTCGACCTCGCCGTCGAGCAGTCGAGCAAGAACCCGGTCTACTACGTGCAGTACGCTCACGCCCGCATCTGCAGCGTGCTGCGCAACCTGGCCGCCGCCGACGGACCGGGTGGCGACTCCAGCGACGAGGACGCGACGTCTGGAGAGGTCGCGACGCCTGGGGCAGCGGCCCTCGCGCCGCCGGCCTTCGACGAGATCGCCGTCGGGCCCTACGAGCGCGACCTGGTGCGCACGCTCGCCCGCTTCCCGCTCGTCGTGCTCGAGGCCGTGGAGCGGCGCGGCCCGCACCGGGTGCATGCCTACCTCGGCGAGCTCGCCGCCGAGTTCCACGTGTTCTACCGCAACTGCCGGGTGCTCACCGACGACCCCGAGGTGGCCGGCTTTCGCACCGGTCTGTGCATCGCGGCCCGCACGACCCTGGCCAAGGGTCTCGAGCTGCTCGGAGTGAGCGCGCCGCAGAGCATGTGACGCCGGCGTCGCGCCGCCTACCTGCCGTCGGGCGGCGAAGGGTGACTGGGTCAAGCGGGCTCGGTCAGGCGGCGAAGTGCTCCTGGGCGTACTTGCGCAGCTCCTCGGCCTGCTCGGGGTTGAGGTCGCGCTTGAGGCCGAGCAGATGCGAGAGGGCGAGGTTCGCCCGCCCGCGGAACAGGCGCTGCACGACGCTGTCGAGGATCGTGCTGGCCACTTCGTTGCCCGGGATCGCCGGCGTGTAGACGTAGGCGATCGCCGTGCGGTCCTGCGACAGGAGCTCCTTCTTGACCAGGTTGTTCATGACCGTCATGACGGTCGTGTAGGCGATGGTGCGCTGCTCGCGCAGCGTCTCATAGACGTCGCGTACCGTCGCGCGCTGCCGTTCCCAGATGATGGCCAGGATGTCGGCCTCGAGC
>DATIYD010000261.1:0-9386 GCA_035517975.1 Thermoleophilia bacterium
GACCAGGCCATCGTGCGGCGCCTGCGCGACGAGATCCTCGACGTCTACTGGCGCGACAACGTCAAGGCGCGGTTCATGCAGGCCGACGGCACCTACGTCCATGCTCACCCGGCCGAGGGCGAAGAGGCCCTCGACAGCCAGGCCTGGTTCATCGAGCACGCCGCCGACCGGCCGGCTCGCTCGCACCAGACGGGGCGGCGCGGCAAGCGCCGCCCGAGCGGCGACCGCTAGGAGGACGCCGTGCAGCTCATCTTCCTGCGTCACGGCCCGGCCGGCTCGCGGGCAGAGTGGCACGGCCCCGACGACGAGCGGCCGCTGACCGACGACGGCCGCGCCGTGGTGCGCCGCGTCGCGGCCCTGCTGGCCGGCGCCGGTGTGCGCCCCGACGCCGTGCTCACCAGCCCGCTCGTGCGCGCCCGCCAGACGGCCGAGATCGCCGCCGAGGCGCTGGGCTGCGCCGAGCGCCTGGCCGACGACGAACGTCTCGCTTCCGGCTTCGACCGGCGCGACCTGGCGGCCGTCGTCACCGAGCACGCCGGTGCTCGCGTACTGATGCTGGTGGGCCACGAGCCCGATTTCAGCGCGACCATCGCCGAGGTCACCGGAGGCGAGGTGACCGTCAAGAAGGCGGGCGTCGCCCGCATCGACTTAGACGAGCAGACCACGCGCGGCACACTCGTCTGGCTGCTGCCGCCGCGCCCCTTCGTCCACGAGAGGTGACGCCGGCATGGAGATAGAGGCCAAGTTCAGCGCGCCCGACGCCGCCACGCTCGAGCACCTCCGCGAGCTCGACGAGCTCGCCGGCTTTGAGCTCGGCGCCGGCGAGACGGCACAGATGTCCGACGTGTACCTGGACACCGACGACCGCGCCCTGCAGGGCGCCGGCCTGTTCTGCCGGCGCCGTGACCTGGGCGACCGTACCCTGCTCACCGTCAAGCGGCGCGGCAGCGGCAAGCCGGGCGCGGTGCACCGCCGCGACGAGTGGGAGCTCGAGCTGCCCCACGACCTTGCACCCGACGCCGGCCCCGACGAGTGGCCGGCCGGCGAGGCTCGCGAACAGGTCGCCAAGGCGGCACGCGGCCGGCCGCTGCAGCCGCTCGCCGAGATACGCCAGACGCGCGTGGCGCGCGCGGTGACGCGCGACGGCCACACCGTGGCGGAGCTCTCGCTCGACACCCTCACCTTCGTGGTCGGCGACGGCGTCCAGGCGCCCCAGTACGAGGTCGAGGCCGAGCTCAAGGGCGAGGGCGCCGAGGCCGAGCTGGCCGTCCTGGCCGAGGCGCTGCAACGCGACTTCGGCCTCGTGCCGCAGCCGCTGTCCAAGTTCGAGCGGGCGCTCGCCGCCCTCGACGCGGGCGCGCCCGCCGGCGCCCTGCTCTCGGCCGACGAGGAGCGCCTGCTGGGCCGCATCGCTCGTCGCACCGACGCCGCCGGCCGGCGCGCCCGGGCACTGCTGGCCGTGCACGCCGGCGCCTTGCAGCGCGACGCCGCCGCCAAGGCCGGCATGGCGCCGCGCACCGTGCGCTACTGGCTCAACCGCTTTCAGCACGAGGGCCTCGCGATCTTTCCGGCACGCCTCGTGAGCGCCGTGAAGCGCCGCTCCGGCGCCGCCGAAGGCGGCGAGACCGCGGCCGCCACCGAGGCCGCTCCCGACAAGACCACCGCGAGCGACGACGCTCCCGGCAAGTCCGCGGCCAGGGCCGTGCGCGACAAGGCCGCGGCCGCGGCGGCTGCCGTCCTGGCCAAGGCCGCGCCGGTCGCAGGTCGCAAGACCAGGCGTCCCGCCCGCCCCGGCATCCGCGCCACCGACACCATGGCCGAGGCGGCCTTCAAGACGCTGCGTTTCCACTGCGACCGCATGCTCGATCACGAGGCCGGCACGCGCGTGGGCGACGACCCCGAAGACCTGCACGACATGAGGGTCGCCACGCGCCGCATGCGTGCCGCCCTGCGGGTGTTCGCGCCCTACCTCGACGCCCGTACGATGCACCCGATCGAGCGCGGCCTGCGGCGCACCGGTCGCGTGCTCGGCGCGGTGCGCGACCTCGACGTCTTCCACGAGAAGACGATGCACTACCTCGACGGTCTGCCCGCCGAGCGCCGCGGCGAGCTCGACCCGCTGCTCGACATCTGGCACGAGCAGCGCGACGAGGCGCGCGCCGCGCTGCTCACCTACCTGGACGGCGATCGCTACCCGCGCTTCGTCGAGGCGTTCACCGCGCTGCTCGACGACCCCGGGCGCGCCGCCCTGCCGATCATGACCGCCGAGCAGGAGGCCCGGCCCCACCGCGTGAGCCTCGTCCTGCCGGCGGTGGTCTACGACCGCGTCACCGCGGTCTGGGCCTACGACGACGTCGTCGGCGGCCACGACACGCCGCTGCCGCGTTTTCACCGCCTGCGCATCGCCGGCAAGGCGATGCGCTACACGCTGGAGTTCTTCGAAGAGGTCCTGGGCGCCGAGGCCAAGCCGCTGATCGGCGCCACCAAGAACATGCAGGACCACCTGGGCGACCTGCAGGACGCCGTCGTGACCTGCACGATCCTGCGCAACTTCCTGACCTGGGGACGCTGGGAGCCGCCGGCCACCAACGCCCGCCGCGACATGACCATGCTCGTCGCACCCGGCGTGGCCGCCTACCTGGCCGCCCGCCAGGCCGAGCTCAACAGGCTGGTCGACACGTTCCCCGAGATGTGGGTCACCATCCGCGGCGACGGCTTCAGCCGGCGGCTGGCGCGGGTGATCGGCGAGCTCTAGGCCCCGGCTTCGGCAGCGGCGCCGTCGGCCTCGGCGCGCCCGGTCTCGGTGCGCCCGGTCTCGGTGCGCCCGGCGCCGTCGCGCTCGTCGTCAAAGGGTCCGCCGCCGCCCTCGTCGTCCCGGCCGCCGTCCGTCTCGACGACGAAGCTCAGGCGCCGGCCCATCGCCTTCTCCATCGACGAACGACGGTTCTCGAGGCCCCAGAGCTCGAGCTCGGCGCGCCCCTTGACCACGAGGTGCAGCACGAGCGCGCGACGGCCGTCGGCCTCGAGCCGGGCGTGACGCACGACGCCGCTGTGGCTGCGGTCGAGGCGCTCGGCCAGGCGCAGCAGGTTGGCCAGCGTGCGCACGGTCGCGCGGTCGTCGTCGCCGAGCTGGGCGTAGGCGTGGTAACGGCCGCTCGGCGTGGCCTTGCGATGGAACAGCGCGGTGGCCGCCATGATCGCGATCTCGCGCTGGTCGAAACCGAGCAGGTCGGCGTTGGCGATGAGGTAGGCCGAGTGCACGTGGTGATCGGGGTACGAGACGAAGGTGCCCACGTCGTGGGCGAGGGCGGTGTAGTCGAGCAGCTCGCGCTCGTCCGCGCCCAGGTCGTGGTAGCCGGCGGCGCGCGAGCTCTCGAAGAGCTCGAGCGCGAGACGCGCCACGTGGCGGGCGTGGCCCTCGTCGGCGCCGCAGGCGCGCACAAGCCGCAGGACGCTGCGCTCGCGCACGGAGAGCTCGTGGACCAGGGCGGCGTCGGGGCCGCGCGCCAGGTAGTCGATGAGCAGACCGTCGCGCAGGCCGCACTCGGTGAGGGCCGTCACGGCCGGCAGCTCGAGATCGCCGAGCAGCGTCTCGAGCACCACGGCGCCGGCGACCACGATGTCGGCGCGATCGGGGTTGAGGCCCGGCACGCGGCGGCGCTCCTCGAGCGACAGGCCGCGTAGCAGCTTGACCACCCTGCGCACGTCGGCGAGGCTCGTGGTCTCGTCGCGGCGGGGCTCGCGATCGTGCAGCACGCGGGCGGCGACGGCCGCCACGTTGCGCACCGTGCCCGAGGTGCCGTAGGCAACGTCGACGTCGTAGCGACGGGCCGTGGCCACGGTGTGCACCGAAGCCAGGCGCACGGCGCGCTGCAGGCGCTGGTAGTCGTCGGCCGAGACCCGGCCCGAGACGTCGGGCAGGCCGGGATCGCCGGCCAGGCGCACGGCGCCAAGGGGCAGGCTGTCGAGAAACAGGTGGCGCCGGCCGTCGCCGACGATGACCTCGGTGCTGCCGCCCCCGATGTCGAGGCAGAAGGCGGTGCGCTCGCCGAGCTCGACGCGGCTCTGGATGCCGAGGTAGATGAGGCGCGCCTCCTCGCGGCCGGACACGACGTGGACGTCGAGTCCGGCCTCGTCGCGCAGGCGCGCCACGAAGGCGCCCTGGTTGCGGGCCTCGCGCGTGGCCGAGGTGGCCACCGCGACGATCTCGCGCGCGCCCTGGCTGCGGGCGAGCGCCGCGAACAAGCGGCAGACGGTCACGCCGCGCTCGATCGCCGCCGGGCGCAGCAGACGGTCGCCGAACTCCTCCTCGCCCAGTCGCACCACCTCGCGCTGCAGGTTGATCACCCGGTAGTGCTGCCGCGACGAGATCTGGACGACCATGAGGCGCACCGAGTTGGTGCCGATGTCGACGAAGCCGACGACGCGGCCGTCGCGGTCCACGCCGCCGTCGGGGCCGCCCGGGCGGTCGGCCCCGGCGGGGCCGCCGCGGCCGTCGTCGCCGGGGGCCGGCCCGCCGCGCCCACTCTCTGCAGTGTCGCCTACGTGTGCCATCGTTTCTCTTCACCCTATGCCCCGCCGGCGCCCGCCGACAACGCTTCCGGCAGACGGCGAGAACGTGCGCGCGCCGTCGAGGGTGGCGTACACTACAGGTCAAGACCGCAGACCAGGCTCGCGCGGACCCCCGCACCGTACGCGAAAGGACACGAACAGACGTGACTCCCGACAAACCCGACGAGCTCGGCGACGTCGAGCCCAAGACGCGCAAGAAGCTCGACGACGCGACCTACCTCAAAGAGCTCGGCAAGCTGCAGATCGAGCTCGTCAAGCTGCAGGAGTTCATCAGGGCGCGGGGCCTCAAGGTGGTCACGATCTTCGAGGGCCGCGACGCGGCCGGCAAGGGCGGCACCATCAAGCGCGTCACCGAGACCCTGAACCCGCGCACCGTGCGCGTGGTCGCCCTGGGGGTGCCGACCGAGCGCGAGAAGACCGAGTGGTACTTCCAGCGCTACGTCGCCCACCTGCCGGCCGCCGGCGAGTGGGTGATCTTCGACCGCTCCTGGTACAACCGGGCCGGCGTCGAGCGCGTCATGGGTTTCTGCAGCGAGGACGAGGTCAACGAGTTCTTCCGCTCCTGCCCGCCCTTCGAGGAGATGCTCATCCGCAGCGGCATCATCCTGGTGAAGTACTGGTTCAGCGTGAGCGACGAGGAGCAGGAGCGCCGCTTCAAGGACCGCATCCAGGACCCCACCAAGCGCTGGAAGATCTCTGAGATGGACCTCGAGAGCTGGGACAAGTGGGTCGAGTACTCGCGGGCCAAGGACGAGATGTTCCACTACACCGACACGAAGCGTTCGCCCTGGTTCGTCGTCAACTCCGACGACAAGAAGCGCGCCCGGCTCAACGTGATCTCTCACCTGCTGGGCGTCATCCCCTACGAGGACCTCACGCCCAAGCCGTTCAAGCTGCCGCCGCGCCGCGAGGACAAGGGCTACATGCGCCCGCCCTACGAGAACCAGACCTTCGTGCCCGAGGTCTTCTGACCCGAGCGTCGCGCCTGCGACAGCCGCGGCTTCAGTGCATGCGGTCGTAGTCCCTGGCGAACTTCTTCTCGCCCTCTTTCTTGCCGTACGCCTCGAGGTAGGCGTTGTGCAGGGCGCACTTCTTGCAGCCCTTGCCGCAGCAGTGCTTCCACTCTTTCTTCGAGAACTCGTCGCGTAGCTTGGTCATGCCTGATCCTTCCTTGCGGCGGACGCGAGAAACGCCGCCGCGCTGGGGCAGATGTCGGAAAGCGGACAGCTTGCGCAGGCCGGCCGCCGGGCGTGGCAGGTGCGCCGGCCGTGACGCACGAGGTCGACGTGCGCGGCGTAGATGTCGGCCGGCGCCGGACCGGCCAGGGTCGTGAGCTCGTCGTGCGCCGCCACCACGCCGACTCCGGCAGCGAGCAAGCCCAGGCGGCCGGCGACGCGGTAGACGTGGGTGTCGACCGGCATGGCCGGCCGGCCCAGCGCGAAGAGCAGCACACAGGCGGCCGTCTTGGGACCTACGCCGGGCAGGCGCTGCAGGTAGTCGAGCGCCTCGTCGTCGGGCAGGTCGTCGAGCACGGCCAGGTCGGGCTCGCTTCCCGCCGGGCTGAGCGCCTGGAGGATGGCCACGATGCGCGGCGCCTTGACGTGGGAGAGACCGCCCTGGGCGATCGCGCGTTCGACCTCGCCGACCGGGGCGTCGCGCACCGCGCTCCAGGTCGCGAAACGGCGGCGCAGCTCGGCGTAGGTGCGGTCGGTGTTGACGTCGGCGGTGTTCTGCGAGAGCACGGTGTAGACGAGCTCGCCGACCGGCGGCAGACGCGGCGCCAGCGTGGGCCGGCCGTAGGCCTGGTCGAGCCGGGCCACGATCTCACGCAGGCGCCGGCGGCGGGCCGCCGGCCCGGCGGGCGCCTTGACGGACCGCGCCGCTATGGCCGTCGTCGCTGGTAGTAGATGGTGAGCAGCACGCCGATCAGGATGCCGATCAGGAAGTAGCCGGAGACCACGAGCCACAGCGGCGCCCTGATCTCGACCGTGAGGTACGAGATGGAGACACGGTAGTGGTTCTGGATCCAGAAGACGAGAAACCCGAGCACGACGACGACGGCGACCACGAGCAGCACGGTGCGCCGCGGATCGGCCGGCCGGCGGAGGCCGGTGTGGCGGTCGTCGGGCGGGCGCTCGTCGGGGTACCGCTCGTCGCGGTACCGCTCGTCGGGGTACCGCGCGATGCTTCGCTCATCGGGACGCCGCTCGGGACGTTCGCCGGGGCGCCGTTGGTCGGCCCGGCGCGACGGCCGGGGGTCGCGTGACGCGGGATCGTCGGTCATGGCGAGGCCTCCGTCGGCTTGACCTCCACACTATGCCCTTCGCAGGGCGACTCCACGCCCGGGCCGGGAGACGCCGGGCAGGACCCGGCGTCAGCGCCGGGAACGCGCCACGAGCGCGCCGCCCAGGATGAGGCCGAGCACGAGGTTGGCCACGGCGACCACCCAGAGCGGGGCGGTGACGTGGATCGACAGGAACGTGAGACGCACCTCGGCCCGGTTCTCGTACCAGAGCACGACGCCGACGGCGATGAGCACGAGGACGACGAGCGCGGTCCACGGTACCCGCCGCCGCGGGCGCCGGCGGCCGCGCGAACGCGAGCGTGACCAGTCCATGCCCAGCCCTTCGGGCAGCGTGCGCTGTACGGCACCGTCGCGCCAGTCCATGTCGTCGTTCATGCTCCCCACCGATCGTCGTCCGGCTCGCAGCCCCTACTTTGCCCTATCCGGCATCGCGATGCCAGACAGACGCCCGGTCGTACGAACCCCAGGCCAAGCCCCCGCCGGCTTCGTGCCGCTCGCCGGCGTGAGCTTCGCGATCCCGCGACGCGAGCGCGTTCGGGTGGCCTACAGCTCCTCGACGGCCTGACGGCCACGCCGCCGGCCCATGACGACGAGCCCGACCACGACCACCACGACGACGAGGCCGACCACGACCCAGATCGCGGTCGGGGCCCCGCCTCCCGTCGCTGCCGCCGCGGCCTTTGGCCTCAGGTTGATGTAACTGTCCATGTTGAAGCCGTTGAAGAACGGCGCCTGGCCCATGAACGACGTCCAGCCGTCCCACTTGGCGGTGTTGGCCACGACCAGGGTGTTCGGGTAGGTCAGGACCGAGTAGGGCGTCTGCACGTAGGCCAGCTCCTGCATCTGATGGAGCAGCCCGAGCCGCTTCTGCGGGTCGAGCTGGCTCATCTGCTGCAGGTTGAGGGCGTCGTAGCGCGCGTTCGACCAGCACGAGTCGTTCCACATCTGGATCTGCGGGGTGGTCATGCCGGCCAGGGTGTCGCCGGGATCGGCGTAGCCGTAGGAGTCCCACAGGTAGATGTCGTAGTCGGGCGCGTAGGCGCTGCCCTTGTAGGAGTAAAGCTTGTCGCTCATCACGCCCGGGTCCATGACGGAGTAGTCGATCTTCAGCTTGAGGCGCTTGAACCAGCCGGTGATGAGCTTGCCTTCCTTCTGGCTGGCGTCCGAGTCGGTCCGCGACCAGAGTCGCAGCTCGATGCGCTTGCCCTTGTAGTCGCGATAGCCGTCGCCGTTCGTGTCGGTGTAGCCGGCCGCGTCGAGCATCTGGTTGGCCTTGGCGATGTCGAAGCCGAAGGTCTCCTGGGGAGTCGGCTCGTAGTGAGCGTCCCAGCTCGCCGGATACTCGCCCGGCGGCATCATCGTCGAGCCCGGCCGGCCGTAGCCGTCGAGACCGATGCGCACCAGCTCCTTCTTGTCGATGGCCCAGTCGAGCGCCTGCCGGAAGCGCACGTCCTTGAGCACGGGATTGCCCTGCGACGCGGCGCCCGTGTAGCAGTTGTACGAGAGGTACTCGAGGTACCAGACGTTCGACTGATAGCCCTTGACGCCGGGCGCGCTCACGATCGACGAGTACTGCGCCTGCGGCACGTCGTAGGCGCCGTCGAGCGTGCCGTTGCGAAACTCCTGGGCCATCGTGTCCTGGTTGGTGTAGTACTGGAACAGCACGGTGTCGATGGTCGGCTTGGCGCCCCAGTAGTGCGGGTTCTTCACCATCTTCGCGAAGTCACCGTCTTTGTACTGCACGCACTGGAAGGGGCCCGAGCCGATGATCGGGTAGGTCATCGTGACCTTCTCGGGGTTGGCGATCTTGCCCCAGATGTGCTGCGGAAAGACGTACAGGTAGAGGCGCAGCATGTCGGCCTTCGGAGCCGAGCAGTGGACCTCGCACGTGTAATCGTCGGTGGCCACCGCGTCGGTGATCAGCTTGGTGTAGAAGTCGTAGGCGGCGAGCTTCTTCTTGACGATGTAGTTGAACGTGAAGGCCACGTCACGCGCCGTGAGCGGCACGCCGTCCTGCCAGGTGACACCGTGCCTGATGTGGAAGATCCAGGTCTTGCCGGCATCGGTGGTCGACCAGCTCGTGGCGATCGCCGGACGCGGCGAGCCGTCGGGGGCGTACCCCACGAGGTAGTCGTAGTTGAGGGACCAGATCTCGTAGTCGGAGTTCGTATAGCCGACGAACGGGTTCAGGTTCTCGGGCGGTGTCAGGTAGCCGAGCTTGAGCACGAGGCCCGTCGGCGACGGCGCGGGTGAGCCGCTGGCCGCGAGCGAGGTGGTCAGCCCCCACGTGAGGCCGGCCAGCAGCACCAGCACCACGACCACAAGCAGCGCGCGTGAGCGCCTTCCGCGCGGAACGTCGTTCATCTCCACGGCCCCCTCCCCCGTGTGGCAAAACGTTTCTGCTGCACATGAGCGTAGGGGAGCGGACCTGGTAGCGCAAGCACCAGATGCGGACCGCCCCGCAAACGCGGACCGCCCCGCAAGAAACGAGGGCGGGGCGGGGGGGGGG
>DATIYD010000262.1:0-12574 GCA_035517975.1 Thermoleophilia bacterium
GCCACCGCCGTGTGGATGGGCTATCCGCAGGCCGAGATCGCCATGCCGGGAGTCCAGGGCGCCACCTACTGCGTCCCCATCTGGGGGCGCTACTACGAGATGGTGTTCGGCTCGCAGGCCGTCCCCGAGTTCGCCCAGCCGGCCAGGCTGCCGGTCTACACGCCGTGGCACGGTCATTACGCCTCGCTGGCGCCCCCTGCCCCCGCGCCCGGCGCAACGGCCTCGCCGACACCACGCGCCACCGCCACCAAGGCGCCGGCGCCCAGCACGAAAGCGCCGACGCCCACCTCGAGCGCGCCGGCGCCGTAACGCCACGCCGGCACGGCCGCGATCAACGCTCGGCGAGGACCTTGTCGGTGCGGCGCCCGATGAGCCGCGGACGCGCCGTCGCCGGGCCGCGCCGCGTGGAGCGCAGGAGCCCGTCGATGTCGTCGAGCTCGTCCCAGGTCGCCACCCTGCTCGAGCGCTTCAAGGCGAACGTGAACTCGCCGGCCAGCTCCGCCCGCTTGGCGGCGGCCGCCTCGTCGAAGCGTGCCACGATCGTCTGCCAGTCGATCCGTTCGCAGTCGCTGCGGCCCAGCACGGCCAGGGCCGCGAATTCGTCGCCGCCGAGGCGGGCGACCACGTCGGAGTCGCGGAACGACAGCCGCAGAACGTCGGCCGCGGCCAGCACGAGGGCGTCCCCGGCGGCGTGGCCGAGCTCGTCGTTCACCTCGTGCAATCCTTTGAGCTCCGCGTGCAGCACGAGCACCTGGGCGCCCAGACGACGCGCGCGCTGACGCGCCTCGCCGACCATGACGAAGAAGCCGCGCCGGCCGAGCAGGCCGGTCAGCTCGTCGGTGTGCGATCGCGCGTCGGCGACCTCGACGAGCTCGCGACCGGCCGAGAGGTCGCGGGCCACGGCCAGGCACAGCGGCTGATCGGCCGAGTCGGCCCGGCGCAGCGAGAGCTCGACCGGCAGGCGGTGGCCGTCGCTGGCCAGGAACGTGCCCTCGAAGGCGAGGCTTCCGGCCTCGCGCAACGCCCGCATGCGCTGCAGCACGTCGCGGCGCGCCTCGGGCGCAAAAAGCTCATCGCAGGTCATCGCCAGCAGCGCCTGCCGCGGATACCCGAGCGACATACAGGCCGCCTCGTTGGCCGCCACGAACCGGCCGGGCCGGCCGTCGTGCAACTCGAAGGCAAAGACGGCGTCGCCGCAGGCCTCGAACAGTGCCTGATAGCGGCGCTCACGGTCGGCTACAGCCCGTGAGACACCGGCCAGCCGGTCGGCGTCACTGCGACAGCGCAGCCACGCGGCCACGGCCGCCGCCAGCATGAGGACGAGACACAGGACAGGGCCGGTCCGACCCCCGAAGGCTGTTCCGGCAACGAGTCGGACGGCGGCGCACGCCGCCGCGGCGCTCACGAGGATCGGTACCAGCACACGACTCATCGCCCGTCCTGCCGTCGATCGAGGTCCTGCAGTCATGGAGGAGACGGGTGGCCCGCACCCCCAGCCTTCCTAGAAAGGTCGACCGGGCGCTCGTCAGGCTTGAATTTGGGGGCGCCCAGGCAGGCGCGACTTCGCCGCGCGCCTAGGCCTTGTCGACCTCGACGCGGTTCTTGCCCAGGCGCTTGGCGCGGTAGAGGGCGACGTCGGCCTCGTCGACGAGGCCATCGGCCGTCGTGGCGTGCTCGGGCAGGCTGGCGACCCCGACGCTCACGGTGATCACCGGTGGAGGGTCGCCGGTGCCGAAGGTCTCTCCTTCGATGCTGCTGCGGATGCGTTCGCCCACAACGTGGGCGGCGCCACTGCCGCCGTCGTGGCCGTCGGCGCCGTGGGCGGTGTCGCCGTGGGGGGCGTCGCCGGCCGACGCGGACGCGGGGGTGGCGTCGAGGCCGCCCCCGGCCACGGCATCGAGCAGGCGCTCGCCGGCGCGCGTGGCGCCGGCCACGCCGGTGCTCGGCAGGATGACGGCGAACTCCTCGCCGCCGTAGCGCGCGACCAGGTCGATCTGCTGGCGGGTCTGCGCCCGCAGCACGCGCCCCAGCTCGCGCAGCAGGCCGTCGCCGGCGCGGTGGCCGTGGGTGTCGTTGTAGCTCTTGAAGTCGTCGATGTCGATCATGAGCAGGCTGAGCGGCAGCTCGTAGCGCTTGGCGCGGGCCACGTCCTGGGCAAGGCGGTCGTAGAAGTAGCGGTGGTTATAGAGGCCGGTGAGACCATCGGTGATGGCCAGGTGCTCGACGTCGCCGTAGAGGCGTGCGTTCTGGATGGCCACGGCGGCCAGGGCGGCCAGGGTGCCGGCCAGGGCACGCTCCTCTGAGCCGAAGTGGCGCACGTAGCGCTTCTCGACCAACTCGAGGCAGCCGATGGCCTCGTCTTTGAAGACCAGCGGCACGAGCAGGCAGGTCTTCTCGCCCCAGAACTCCATGCGGCGGCGGTCGATCTCGGGCAGGGCGGGGTCGTCGATGCAGTTCTCGATCGTGTGGCGCTCGAGCAGGGCGCGCGCGAAGGTCGGCTGCTCGTCTAAGCTCTCGGTGGAGCCGACCCACTCGTCGTCGTGGGCGTGGGCCTCGCGGGCCCACAGGGCCAGGGCGGCCGTCTGGCTCTCGCCGGCGCGGTAGTCGTAGATGTCGCATTCCCAGAGGTCGAGGACCTCGGCGGTGCGGCGGGCGACGCTCTGCAGGACGTCGTCGAGCACCAGGCTGGATGTGATGTCCGAGATGATCTCGGCCGTCACGGCGAAGCGTTCCTTGGTCGGCATCGTCCCCCCTACCGTGCCGCGCTGCGTGTCACGTAGCGATGAAGGTCGTACCGTGAATCTTACCGTGTTGTCAGGTGTTGTCACGCGGCCATCCGGGCCAGGACCGGTCGACATTCGAGCCGCGGGGTATATGGCTGCTGTCGGCGACGACCCCGAGACCGAGGTTTGTGACTGTGGCGACGACTCCGACAGTGGTCATGTACTCGCTCACCACCTGCGGCTGGTGCGCCAAGGCCAAGGCGTTCTTCCGGGCACGCGGCATCGACCCCCTGGTCGTCGAGTATGACATGGCCGCCCCCGACCTTCAGGCCAAGCTCGCCGCCGAGATGCGTGAGCACGGTGCGGACGGGTTTCCCTTCGTGAAGATCGGCCGCAACGTGGTGCGAGGCTTCAGCCCAGGCGAGTACGAGCGGTACCTGCGGGCGGCGTGAGGCGCCGGAGGCGGCGCGCGATGCGCGCCGTCAGAGGGCGAGCAGACCGGGCACGGAGGCGATCGAGTCGACCACGTGGTCGGGAGCCCCGGGGGCGAGCTCGAGAGCATCGGGACGGTACTTGCCGGTGCGCACGAGCACGCCTCTGATGCCGACGGCCTGCGCGGCCAGGACGTCGCCGGCGATATCGTCGCCCACCATGACAACGCGGTCGGCCGGCAGCCCCAGCGCCGCGAGCCCGGCGGCGAAGAACGCGGGTGACGGTTTGCCGGTGACGACCGCCCTGCGGCCCAGCGCCTGCTCGAGACCGACGACGTAGGCGCCCGCGTCGAGACAGAGGCCCGCGGTGGTCATCCAGGCGAAGGTGCGGTGCATGGCAACGAAGGCGGCGCCGTCGAGCAGCACGCGATAGACGCGGTTGAGCGTCGCGAAGGCGTACGACTCGTCGGCTCCCGAGAAGAGGACGACCTCGGGATCGTCGTCGAGGCCGACGAGCTCGACGCCCTCGAGGTCGGCCGGCTGGGCGTCGCCGAGCAGAAAGACGCGGGCGCCAGGGTGCTCCGCGCGCAGGTAGGCCCCCGCCGCGACGGCCGCGCTCAGGATCTCGTCGTCGGCGATCTCAAAGCCGGCGCGTCGCAGGCCGGCCGCCAGGGCAGCCCGGGTGCGGCCGGTCGTGTTGGTGAGCACGCGCAGAGCCAGACCGGCGGTGCGCAGCCGGGCGAACGCGTCGACCGCCCCGGGCAGCGGCTCCCACGAGACGGTGAGCACGCCATCCATGTCGAGCAGCAAACCGTCGATCGTCGTCCCAGCCATCGTCATCGCCGCCGACCTGCCTTTCCGAAAAGGTTCCGAGGCGCCCGGGTAGCCCAGAGGGCAGTGAAGGCCCGCGCGGTCGCCGCCAATCCTAGCCGGTGAGGCGGCGGTCGTCGTCCCGGCGCGGCGCCGCCGCGGGATGGTCGGCGCCGGCCGGCGCCGACCGCTCCCCGTCGGGTCGCGAGGCGGCCGGACCGCGCCGCCGCAGGCGGCGCCACAGGAGAGCGCCGGCCACGGCAAGACCGGCGCCGGCGATGATCGCGCCGCCCAGGCTGATGTCGTCGGCGAGCTCGTCGAGATGCGCGACGAGCAAGGTAGCAAGCAGCGTCACCACCGTCGCCCAGGCTATGCAGGCCAAGGCGTTGAAGACGAAGAAACGCCGCCACGGCACCCGCGTCCCGCCAGCCGAGAGGGCCGCGAGACCGCGCACCGGCGAAAGCTGGCGCGCGATCGCCACGGTGAGGCCGGCGTGCCCGCGAAAGTACGCGTCCATGCGATCCAGGTAGGTGGGCGGCACGCGCAGCCGGCCCAACAGCCGCTCGACCACCGGGCGACCGGCGCTGCGCCCCAGCAGGTACGCGGCGTTGTCGCCCGTCACCGCGGCTACGGCCCCGACCAGGATGACCAGGGGCAGGACGAAGCTGCCGTGCTGCACTTCGTACGCGCCGACCAGCAGGCCGATCTCTCCCGGCAGCGGCAGACCCAGGCTCTCGGCCGCGATCAGCCCGAAGAGGATGACGTAGCCGTGCCGCCCGACCTGGTCGGCGACGTCACGCAGGGCGCCGTGCAGGGCGGCGAGCACGACGGCGTGGGCCAGCCACATCATGGAGACCACGCATTCACATCGCGGGTTGTTCCCGGCCCGAACCTCTAAGCGACCTCTCAGGCCGCTCGCAGGCCGCTCGCAGAACGAGTGCGTAGGCTGCCCGGCATGATGACGCCGATCTCATCGCAGGCGCCGGCCGCCCCCCCACTCCCGATGCCGCGACCCCGGCCGGCGCCGCGAGCCCGGCGCAGGTCTGCAAGCCCGGCAGCCGTCCGAAGCGAGAGCTATGGCCCGGGAGCGTCCGAGGCGGCGCTGCGCCGGGCGGTCATCGGCGCCGTGCCGGGTGCCCTGCGGGCGAGGCCCTACGACCAGGTCACGTTCACCTTCATCGCCCGTCTCGCGGGAGTCACCGCGGCCGATGTGCGGCGCTGCTTTGCGACCAGGGCTGAGATGGTGCTGGCCGCGCTGCGCCGACCGTCCACGCTCCCCGCCGAGGGCGGCGCGCTCGCGGGTTCGGGGGCCGAGGTCGTGACGCGCTGGCTCGAGTTCTGGGAGTGCGGCCACAACGAGACCATCCTGCGCCACGTCTACGGCGCCGCGACCGACGACCGCCGCCTCGCGGCCGCCCTCGAAGCCCGGGCGATCGAGCTCGTCGTCGCGCCGTTTGCCGCCCGTGTGCGCGCCCCCGATGCCTGCCCCCGCGCCCGACTGGCCTGCGCCCAGCTCATCGGGCTGGCGATGAGCCGCTACGTGCTGCGTCAGGAGCCGCTGGCTTCGGCCGACCACGAGACGATCGCGGCCTGGGCCGGCCCGGCCCTCGACTGTTCGCTCAACGGCGCGCTGGGGCGAGTGCAGGCGACCTAGCGAGCCAGCCGGGCCTTCTCGCGCAGCTCACGCCAGCGGCGCCCCGACGCCCGCAGGTTGAAGGCGCCGATGACCATGACGATGCCCCAGGCGATGGCGACGAGGCCCACCAGGACGCCGATCAGCGTGATGGTCGCCCCCGGCCAGGCCATGATGATGACCCCGAGGATGATGAGCGCGACGCCGATGGCCACGTCGTGGGTGCGCGTGTCGTGCGGACCTCCGAAGGCAGTGGCGGCGCGCACGATACCCCACACGAGGAACGTGACGCCCGCCACCCAGGCGACCACCTTGAGCGTCTCGCCGGGCCACGCCAGCAGGACGATGCCGCCGACGATGGCGATGACCGCGCCGGCGATGTGCGCCCCGGTGGCGCCGCCGCGGCCCATGGTGATGAGCTGCGCGACGCCCATGAAGAGCAGGAACAGGCCGGTCAGCCAGACGAGCGCGCTCAGGCTGCCGAACGCGTGGCTCAGCACGATGATGCCGAAGACGATGGCGATCAACCCGAGGCCGAGCAGCCAACCCCAGTTGTGCGCCGCCCAGCCGGCCTGACGGTCGAGCAGGTGGGCCTGGCGTCCGCTGACGGCGACCTCTTCCTGGATGACGAGTCTCTCATCGCCGGGCGGCGTCTCACCGCCGGCCGGCGGCGTCTCGTCGTGACCCGTGTGCATGTCGTCCATCCCCGACCTCCGTCGTATGCCTTGCACCCCCTGCCGGCGACCGGCGCCGGCCGTGTCAGGTTGGTGATACCCGCACGGCGGTTTCGCCCTACCTGAGTTCCGTACGGTCGTACCCGTCGCGGCACTCATGCCGATCTCGCCCGCACGACACGATTCCCTCACACACCGGGCGCAGACTCGGCGCAACCGATGCCGCCGGCAGCCGGTCCGGCTCGCACCAGCCCGCGATCGCAACGGAGGAGACATGAGAACCGAGCCACGCCAGGTCTTGATCCGCGGGGCCGAAGCACGCGACGAGGCCAGGGTCCGGGCCGCCCTCGAACGCTCCATGGCCGGCGTCGCGCGGTGTGCGCCGCCGCCGCGCCTCCTGTTCGAGCACTTCGGGCCGACCGGGTTCGTCGCCGAGTCGAACGGCGAGGTCGTCGGCTTCCTGCTCGGCTTCGTCTCGCAGACCTATCCGGGCGAGGCCTGCATTCACGCCGTCTGGGTACGACCCGACCGGCGCCGCGCCCAGCTCGGCACGGCGCTCTATGAGTGTTTCGTGGCCGCGGCTCACGAGCAGTACTGCTCGGTCGTGCGGGCCTGGGCCGCGGGTACCGATGGCGGCGCGATCGCCTTCCACCAGGCGTTGGGGTTCGTGGTCGACGACGAAGACCAGCACCTGGGTGGCCCTCTCTCGGACGCCGACCGCGAGGCCGGCGAGTCGTACGTGAACTTCGTGCGTCTGGTCAGCGGCCCGTCCATGGCTCACCCTCGACCGGAGCGTGAGAGCGCGGCCTGAACCGCCTGGACCCGGCCGGCGGTCACCGATCGGAAGGCGTCCGCCGATCTTCATGTCGCGAGTATAATCGAGGCACCCCACCGGTGAGGCACTCGTGATGCAGACAGAGGGGCCGGTCCCCGACAGATACTCTCGACAGGTCCTCTTCGCCGGCCTCGGTGCCGAGGGCCAGCGCGCTCTCATGCGGTCTCGGGTGGCCATCGTCGGCTGCGGCGGCCTCGGATCCACGCAGGCGAGCCTCCTCGTACGCGCCGGTGTGGGCCTCGTGCGACTGATCGACCGCGACGCCGTCGACGAGACCAACCTGCATCGCCAGATCCTCTACGACGAAGCCGACGCCACCGGACTCGAGCCCAAGGCCACGATCGCCGCGCGCAAGCTGCGCGAGGTGAACTCGCAGGTGCGGGTCGAGGGCCTGGCTGCCGAATTGAACGCGGCCACCGTCGGCGACCTGCTGGCCGACGTCGACGTCATCCTCGACGCGTGCGACAACTTCGCCACACGCTACGTGATCAACGACTTCGCGGTGAAGATGAGTATCCCGTGGGTCCACGGCGGCTGCGTCGCGTCCTACGGCATGACGTTCGCGGTAGTGCCGGGAGAGACCGCCTGCCTGCGTTGCGTCTTTGCCGCCCCGCCGCCGCGCGAGCTCACGCCCACCTCCGAGGACGTCGGCGTGATCGGTCCGATCGTCGTCGCCATCGCCGCGCTGCAGACCGCCGAAGCGCTCAAGCTGGCGGCCGGCCGGCGTGAGGCGTTGAGCCACAAGATCACCACGGTCGACCTGTGGCAAAACACCTGCGAGCAGATCGACCTCCCCCCCGCCGACCCCCGCTGCCCCTGCTGCGGCGAGCGCCGCTTCGACTATCTCTGAGGACGCTGAACGGGGACGAAGAAGACCACCACGACACCTTCACGGGCCTGCTCGAAGGCATAGACGAGCGAGCGGCCCGAGCCGGGCCGGTCGCTCGTCTCCGGAAGAGCTGCGGAGGGGCGGTGCCGTCAGGCCGGCGGCGCGACCGCCTTGATCTCGTGGAGCTCGTTCGTCATCTTGTGGATCGCGGTCGTGAGCTCGAGGATCTGGTTCGAGAGATCGATGATCTTCTCGTTCTGCCGCTCTTCGGTCTGGACCGTCTTCCACTGGGCGTCGGCCAGCACCTGCCGCCGCGCGTCGGCCCGGTTCTGGCTGATCATGACGAAGGTCGAGAGGAAGATCGCCTCGAGTGAGACGATCATGGTGAGCAGCCCGAACGGGAATCTGTCGAACCGGATCAGGAACCCGCCGATCACGATCCAGAGCGCGAACCACGTGACGTGCGCGTAGACGAAGGTCATCGAGCCCGCGAAGCTCGTGATCGCGTCGGCGACCCGCGCCTGGGCGCTCTGCAGACGCGCCGCCTCGTGACGTACGAGCGCGGGGTGCTGCACGGTCTCGACCTGGGCGCCGGCTTCCATGGATCTCCCTCCTGTCTAGATCCGCCCGGCCCGCGGCATGCGCGGACCGTCGGGCGGTCATTGCCTGGTCTTGTCTCAGTATGAGCGCTCGGGGTCAGCCGTGCGCGGCGACCGCGCGCGCAGGCCGTCGCTGAAAGCGCTTGACCATGCGCACGACGGTGCCGGACCCGGAGTTGCGCGAGGAGACCTCGACCTCGTCCATGAGGTGGTGGATAAGGAACAGGCCACGGCCGTGAGCGAGCAGCGGGTCGGGCGTCGCCGTCATGTCGACGGCCCTCGTATCGAAGCCGCAGCCGCCGTCGCGGATCTCGACGAGCACGTCCGAGCCGCGGATCTCGGCGCGCACGTGGACCTCGCCGGCGACGTCACCGCTATGCATGAACGCGTTGGTGAAGGCCTCGTCGGCGGCGAGCAGCACCTCGCCGGCGGCCTTGGCCGGCACGCCGCCCGCGTCGAGCAGGGCGGTGACCGACAATCGCAGGCGCCGTGCCGAGGAGCGTCGTAGCGGCAGGCGCAGGCGCAGGACGCTGCTCATCTCTGGTCGCCCTCGTTCACGATCCGGCCCTTTTCCTTTACGCTTCATCGACTGGCGCTGCGCCGCCTCGCGTGCTTTCGACCATGAAGGTCGATCTCCTGCCGTTTTCGCGATGGCGCTCGCGGCCCGACCTCGTCTCTCCCCGCGCCGGGAGCGCGGCCAGCGACACCGAACGGCGACCCGCACGTCAGGAGACGGTCACCAGCGTGCCGATGGGGTCGTACCTGTAGACCACGGCGGCCGCGCTGTAGGGCAACTCGACACAGCCGAGGCTCTGGGGCCAGCCGTAGGAGCCGCGGATGAAGCCGTGCACGGCGTCGCCGCCGTTGAAGTAGGCCACCCAGGGCACGCCGGGGTCGCTGTAGTGGCTGCCGTCGGGGTTGGTGCCGCTCATCGTGGTGGAGAGGTAGCGCGCATAGACCGGGAATGTGCCCGGCGCCGTGGGCCGACTGGCGATGCCGGTGTTCGCCAGGCTGCGGTAGGCGATGCGCCCGCCTTGCCAGACCGAGAGCGTCTCGGGGCCGGCCATCGAGACCTGGATCACATCGTAAGGATGCCTGGAGACTTCGTGACGAGCGACCGCCGTCAGCAACGCAGACCATACCCGAGCGCCCACCGCACCGTCGCTTGTGAGACCGTGGTCGGCTTCGAATGCCATGACCGCCCCGCGAGTCAGCACCGTGAAGGCACGTGGCCGCCAGAGAGATCCGAGGACGGGGCGCAGGCGAGGGTACCGCCAGACGAAGCGGCCGGGCAGGGCCTTGAGCGAGACGAGGTCGGGGCTCGTCGCGGCGGTGAGACCCGCACCGGCCTGCGTCGCGGCGGTGAGACCCGCATCGGCCTGCGTCGTGGCCATGAGACGCGAACCGGTGTGCGCCGCGCGGAAGCGTAGCGGCAGGTAACCGAGATCCGCCAGCAACTGCTGCAGGCGCAGCGTGGAGCCGGCGCCGGTCGTGAAGGTGGTGGTGTACCGCCGGACCAGGCGGCCGCCCGCGGCGCCCCGCACGCCCGACCGTCCGGCCGGCACCACGACACGGATCGTGGCGAGCGGCGGCCAGTGACCCGCGGGCCGGAAGACGAGCGTGGCCGGGGAGCGCAGCTCCCAGGTGCCGGGCACGCGCGGCCTGAGCCTGGGATGCACAGCGTCGGAGGCGATCGGCGCCGAGAAACGGATGACGAGTGCGCCGTCGGCCGGCGCTCCCGCGGCGCCGTGACGGGGCCGGACCGCGACGACCCGCAAGGGCGGAGCGGGGCTCTGCACCGTGGCGACAGGCGAGGCCTGCGTCGCAGCGCCGGCCGTCGCCCCGCAGCCCGCAACGACCAGAGCGCCACCGACAGCGCCGGCGATCGCCGCGACCACCGCCGCGCCCGCCGCAAGAAAGCGTCTTGCCCCTGCGCTGTGTGCCATCGTTACGCCACCTCGTCCCGATCGCTTGTCTTCGCCTCTCATCCGCAGCGTTTTGAGCATTCCCCCCACGAATACGGTCGATACCCCTACGATGTCGGCCTCTACGCACCCGCAAGCTCGATCCGGCTCCCTCATGGCCTCGATCCGGCTCCCCCAGGGCCTCGATCGGCTCCGCCAGGGCCTCGATCGGCTCCGCCCCGGCGGGCTCGATCCCAAACCCCAAGCGACCCTCGATCCCGCCCCTCGGCGACCTGGGCCCGGCCCCTCCCCGAGCTCGTTGCGACCCCGATCACCGTCAACTCTCAGGCAACCCCAAGGTGACGCTCAGACGCTCCTCAGCGCCCCGGGCTACAACTGGTGATGTGGGTGGGGAGATCCCCGCACGCCCACGATGGGGCGATACGGGGAAGACTCGACTGGAACAGCGAGCTTTCGGAGGCACGATGTCCGATCCGACCTCGCCGGGCGAACCTTTCGAGACCCGGCGGCCAGACGAAGCGCCAGACGACGACCGCGCCGAGCGGCCCGAACCGCGGTCGCCGAACACGGCCTGGAGCCTGCCGCCGGGCCAGTGGAGCCGGCCGGACCCCGGTCCGCAACAGCCGGACCAGCCCGGCCAAGGCTGGGACCAGCCGGCGCAGCCTGGCCAGGACTGGCGGTATCCGACCCAGCCGGGTCAGACCTGGGAGTATCCGACCCAGCCCACAGCAGCCTGGCAGCAGCCTGAGCAGCCGACGGCGAGGTGGCAGGCGCCGGGCGCGCCCGGGGGCGGCTGGTACCCGCCACCTCCGGGCGGCTGGGCGTCGCCGCAGACCTCGCAGCCACAACCGACCGACCCATGGGCGACTCCGCCACGCCGCCGTCATCTCTTCGCCCGGGTCGCGGTGGGCGCGCTGCTGGTGGCCGCCGCGGCGTTCCTCGGCGTCGCCATCAGCCACGACTTCTGGCGCGCGCAGGCCGCGACGCCGACCCAGTCCCAGGCTCCGGCCGGCTCCGGCGCAAGCGGCGCGAACGGGCTGCCGTTCGGCGGCGGCTCGTCGGGCTCCCCGGGCTCGAGCTCGGGCACGCAGGGTGGCTCGACCAGCGTCACCGCGATCGCCGCGAAGGTCGATCCGGCGCTCGTCGATATCAACGTCACCCTCGGCTACCAGTCGGGACGCGCGGCCGCGACCGGCATCGTGCTCACCTCGAACGGCCTCGTGCTCACCAACAACCACGTGATCTCGGGGTCGACGGCCATCGGCGCGACCGACATCGGCAACGGCCACACCTACACGGCCACCGTGGTCGGCTACGACCGCAGCCACGACATCGCCGTCATCCAGCTCCAGGGCGCCTCGGGCCTGACCACCGCGACGCTGGGTGACTCGTCGAAGGTCGCCGTCGGTCAGAAGGTCGTCGCCCTCGGCAACGCGGGCGGGGCCGGCGGCACGCCGAGCGCGGCCGGCGGATCGCTCGTGGCCCTGGACCAGGAGATCACCGCAAGCGATGAGGGCGCCGGCACGTCGGAGCAGCTCACCGGACTCCTGCAGACCAACGCGGCGATCCAGCCGGGCGACTCGGGCGGACCGCTGGTCAACACCGCGGGCGAGGTGATCGGCATCGACACCGCTGCCTCGAGCAGCTACTCGTTCCAGTCGACCGAGACCCAGGGCTTCGCCGTGCCGATCAACACGGCCACCTCGATCGTCGCCCAGATCCAGGACCACCGGTCGTCGTCGACCGTGCACATCGGCGCGACCGCGTTCCTGGGCGTGGAGCTGAGTCCCACGTTCGGTCAGGGCGGACTCGGCGGCCAGGGCGGCACGGCCACCTCGGGCGCCGTCGTCAGCGGCACGGTCCCGGGTTCGCCGGCGGCCAAGGCCGGCCTCTCCGGCGGCGACGTGATCGTCACAGTGAACGGCCAGACCGTCGGCTCGGCCACCGATCTGAGCAGCGTGCTCGGGCAGTACAAGCCGGGCGACCAAGTCACGATCGGCTGGGTCGGTCAGTCGGGCTCACGACACTCGAGCAGCGTGCAGCTCGTCACCGGACCCGCAGCCTGACGACCGAAGAGCACCTCGCGACGACAAAGACGCCGCCGGCCTCGCGCTC
>DATIYD010000263.1:0-2194 GCA_035517975.1 Thermoleophilia bacterium
GCCGCGCTGCTCGACCTCGGCCTTCGTGCGCTTCACCGCCGCTACGGCGACGGTGCCCTGCTCGTAGATCTCGTTCCAGAGGTGCACCCGGTCCACGAGGTCGTCGAAGCTCCTCGAGGTGAGGGCGGCGTCGAGAAATCCCCCGGCCGGCGCCTTGTACATGGCCACGACGCGCTCGGCCAGCACGCGCCGTGCGACGGCGAGCTGATAGCGCGCGGCCGCCAGGCGGCGCTGGTTGTCGGCGATACGGGCATCGACCACGTTGAGGCGCTGCGCCGTGGCGTCGTACCGCGCCGCCACCGCGGCCATGCGGCCGTTGAGCGCGGCGATCTCGGCCTGAAGCTGAGCCGCGTGGCTCCTGGCCTGCGAGATCGAGGGCGCGGCCGAGGCCCGGCCAGGGACGAGAAGACAGAGGGTCAGGGCGAGAAGGGCGACGAAGGCGAGCCCGGCCGTCTGCGCGAGTCGTCTCTGGGGCACGCCGTCACCTCCTGGTCGCCACCCGGTGACCGGCGACCCGTGAGCGGCGCCGGGGCGCCGGGTCGTCGCCGGTCGCTCACCGTCTTGTGGGTGCTCGCGGCGTGGCTCCGGACTGTATCAGTCCGGCATGGGAGGGGCAAACCGGCTCAGGCAGGCTTGACTACGTCGTCGCCGCTCAGACATGCGCGGCTACGCTGCGCGTCTAGTCCGGCGAGCGACTGCGTCGTCGCCGCATTAGGCAGGCGCGACTCCGTGTCGCGCCTAATCTAGGCACTCGTACAGGTGCTGGGACTCGCTCAGGCAGCGCAGCTTGCTGAGGGTCTTGGACTCGATCTGACGGATGCGCTCGCGAGTGAGGCCGAACCGCTGGCCCACCTCGTCGAGGGTGCGCGGCCGGTCGTCGCCCAGGCCGTAGCGCAGCTCGATCACGCGGCGCTCGCGGTGCGTGAGACCGGCCAGGATCGCGGCGAGCTGCTCCTTGCGCAGGAGCTCGCCGACCGCGTCGGGAGGCGCCACGGCGGCGGCGTCCTCGATCAGCTCGCCGATCTCGGAGTCGCCCTGTGCTCCGACCGGCGTCTCGAGACTGACCGGCTGCTGGCTGATGGCGAGCATCTCGTAGACGCGAGCGGGCTCGACATCCATCTCGGCGGCGAGCTCCTCGGGCGTGGGCTCGCGACCGAGCTCGAGCGTGAGCTGACGCTGGACACGCAGCAGGCCGCTCATCTTCTCGGTCATGTGGACGGGAATGCGGATGGTGCGGCTCTGGTCGGCGATGCCTCTCGTGATCGCCTGGCGGATCCACCAGGTCGCGTACGTCGAGAACTTGTAGCCCCGGCGGTAGTCGAACTTCTCGACGGCGCGCACGAGACCGAGGTTGCCCTCCTGGATGAGGTCGAGCAGGGGGATTCCGCGGCCCACGTAGCGCTTGGCGATCGAGACGACGAGCCGCAGGTTCGCCTCGGTGAGCTTGCGCTTGGCCTCGGCGTCGTGGCGCTCGATGCGCTTGGCCAGGCAGACCTCTTCGTCGGCGGTGAGCAGCCGCACGCGACCGATCTCGCGCAGGTACTCACGCACGGCGTCGACACCCGGCGTCGGCCCCTGGCGCACCGGCCGCTCGTCGCTCGTGGCGACCGCGACCGTCGACTGCAGGACGCCGGTGGGGCGGCCGCGCACGTCGCCCAGCTCGCGCCAACCCCCTTCGCGGACGTCACCCTCGGGATCGACCCCGCCGGTCGTCTGCCACCTGCGCATACTCGTCTCCTCGTGGTCGAGCCTGTCCTGCGACCACGATAACAGCCGCGCCGCCGGGTCCCTCGACCTCTTAACAAGCCTTAACGGCTTCTCTACACGAGCTTTACGTTACGGCCTCGGGGACGGTGAGCGTCACCTCCTAGGGCGACGGCGCCGCCGTGGGCGTGCCGGTCGGCGTCGGGGCCGGTGTCGGCGTGGCCGACGGCCGGATGACGGGCGGCGAGCTGCTCGCGGGCGACGGATTCGGCGAGAGGCTGGGCGCCGGAGCGGCCGGACCGCCGACCGCGTGAGCGCCCTTCCAGGGCCGGTAGACCGGCAGGGCACTCGGCTGGGCGAACTCGGGGACGGCCTGCGAGCCGAACACCATCTCGTAGTAGCGCCCCCAGATGGGGACGCAGTAGGTGGCGCCCTGGACTCCCGGCATGGCGATCTCGGCCTGCGGATAGCCCATCCACACGGCGGTGGC
>DATIYD010000264.1:0-4889 GCA_035517975.1 Thermoleophilia bacterium
TCGGCGGCCAAGGCCGCCGACGCCGCCCGCGGACCACTCTCTCTCGCGCAGTGGGCCTGGATCAGGCCGCCTGGCTCATGCTCAGATCGGCGATCCTGGTCGAATCGAAGATCTCCTCGACGCCCGGAACCGGCTGGGAGAAGTCGATCGACGCCGGGAAGATCGTGGTGAGCTGCTCCTTGAACCACAGGTCGAAGGGCTCCTGCGACGCGGCGAAGCCCTCGTTGCCCTTCACGGGGTCTTCGCCCTCGATGTAGATGCCGACGATGTCACCCTGCGGCGTCGAGTGGAGCGTGATCAGCTCTTCGTTCACGCGGAGCCTGCGGCGTGAAGCCGAAAAGTCGTCGCGGTGGTAGGCGTCGGCGCAGAATGCCCGCGCCCTGTCGGTCTCGCCGGGGGTGAGGGGCGCACAGAAGGCCATGCCCCGGCCGCGGCCCTTGGCCGTCGAGTCGATCCAGGCGGCCACCGTCTCGGGAGCCGGGCCCGGCAGCGGCTGGGTGAGATCGGCGCCGTGGATCTCCTTGACGGCCCTGACGAAGTAACGGTCGATGTCGAGGTCCGACGACGCCATCTTGCCGTACTTCTCCACGACGTCGCCGTCGGCCTCGATATAGGCGGTGACGAAGTCTCCCATGGGGGTGTGCTGCAGGTAGGCCCTCTCCATGGTGATCCCGAGTCGCCGGCGTGACTGCTCGTACTCCTTCGGACGTGCCTTCATCTCGTTTGCGATGGCTCGTGCGTCCTTGCCCGGCAGGACCGGGAACACCAGCGCGGTGCGTGACATCTCGTGCCTCCTGCTTCTCGAACCTGGGCCGAGAGCCGCCGGGCGCGAGAGGCCCGGGGACATCCCAGCCAGAACCGACCGGTAGTCAGGTGTCCCCGGCAGGAGGTTATCGAGACGGGGTGCTCCGTTGCCGATCGGCATCGACCAGCCCGTCCAGCGCCATCGTCGTGCGCAGCAGCGAGAGCTCCACGTCGAGGTCGAACGCATCGTCGCTCAGCAGGCCGGCGACCTGCTGCTGCAGGATGCCTGTCATGTCACGCAGCGCCGGCGCCACCCCGGCGAGGGTCGTGCGGGCCTCAGGCGAGAGGCCCTGGCGACCCTCGAGTCTGGCGTAGCCGACGACGATGTTCCGTGCGGCGTCGAGGTAGTAGGTGAGGAACTGCCTGGCTTGCCCGACGCGGCTGGGCTTGCGCGCCAGCTCGTCGACGAGATGCTCGGCCCCCTCGCAGAACGAAAGAGCAGTGCCGCTGATCCACGTGTCGGCAAGGCCGGCCGCCGCGCCGCGCATGGAGCCGATCGTGCGCCGCGCCTCGTCCAGGATGCCGGGTAACCTGTCGAGCGGCCGGCCTGCCGGACGCGTGCCGGCTGCGGCGGCGCGCGATCGGTCGACGAGCCGCGCCGCGGTCGTCCCGCGAAGTCGCCGCGCCAGAGTCCAGGCAGCGCAGCCGGCCGCTGCGGCGACCAGCGCCCAGGGCCAGCTCGCGCCGATCGCGAGCGCGCAGACGAACAGGGCGATGATGGGGATCCGCGTTCCTCCGGCTGTGGTCATGGCGCCCTCCTCTCACGCGGCATGGACCTCTCTCCTCTCTGCGAGAAGTATGGGTCGGCGATCGAGGCGCGCGTAGTGCCACAGGTCACGACTTGACCGTGACAGAAGTCACGGCGGCGGCATCTGCGTCACGGCGTCTCTCACGGGTCGTCCGCCCAGCTCGAACGATCCGTCAGCGTCGGGCCGCGACATCGAGCGCCGCGGCTCGCGCACGAGCGCCAGCAAGGCGACCGCGAGCAGCGCCGCCCCCACCATCGTCCACCAGGCCGGCGCGTAGGAACCCGTGCGGTCGACGATCCAGCCGAAGAGCGGGGGCCCGACGAAGATGCCGATGTTGTCGAGCGCGGCCGTGACGCCGGCGGCGGCGCCGGCGGCGGCCGGCCCGGCGGTCTCGCCGGCCAGGGTCCCCAGAAGGCCGCCCCAGCCGACCCCGCCGACGCCGAGCAGCGCGAGCGCCAGCCAGAGCGCCGGGGTCTGGCCCGGCCGGATGAGCGCAAGGATGGCGCAGGCGACTCCGGCGAGGCCGGCGAGGGCCATGAGAGCGGGCCGGCGACGGCCGCCCAGCAGACGGTCGCTCACGAGCCCGCTGATCGGCTTGCCGATCGCGCCGGCGCCCTGGCAGAAGGCGAGCAGGCCGCCGGCCGCCACGGCCGTGAACGCCCAGTCACCTTTGAGGAACAACACCAGCTGCGCGAGAGCCGAGAACTCGATCACGCAGAGGAACATGGCCGCGAACCCCTCCAGCAGGATGTCGCGCGAGCGCAGCACCGCGAGAAACCCCGGGTTCACGGCGGCGCGATCGAGTCGCTCGTCGCCGGTGACGAGCGGCAGACCCTGCTCGAGCTCGCTGAACGCACTGGCCGCGGCGAGCTGCGCTTCGGCCGCGGCGAGCTGCGCTTCGGGCGCGGCGAGCTGCGCTTCGGGCGCGGCCGCGGCTCCGGCTCGGGGTGCGACAGGCACGAGCGCCGCGCTCTCGCCGGGGCGCGGGTCACGGTAGAACACCACCGCCACACCGCAGATGACGAAAGCCATGATCGCGGCCAGCACGAATCCGGACTGCCAGCCCAGGCTCAAGGCCAGGCTCGGCATGATGGCGGCGCCGAGCATGCCGCTGATGTTCACCGCCGACTGGTTCACCCCGACGGCCGTGGCCCGTTCCTGCTGCGGGAACCACATCATGATGGCCTTGACCGCCGTGGGATAGATGAAGCCGCAGCCGAAGCCCGAGCAGGCCAGCAGCAGGAGCATCACCTCATAGCTGGGGGCCAGCGCCACGGCGCCGACGCTCACGCCGGTGATCAGCGTGCCGATGATCAGGGCGCGTCTGGCCCCGATGTGATCGACGAGCCAGCCCGCCAGTACCAGCGTGGGCGCGTACGCCACCGCCGTGGCGCTCGTGAGCCAGCCGATCTGGGCGTGGCTCAGGTGGAACGAGTCCTTGAGAAACGGCGAGAGCGGCCCCACGCAGAGGCGCGAGAGGAACACGACGAGATAGGCGCACCACACGACGCCCAGCACGACGAAGCGGTAGCGGGCGGCGCGGACGGGCGCCGCGGCGGGGACGACCGAGCTCACGAGCCGATTCTAGCAGGCAAGGCACCGGCCACGCAGGCCGAGCCGGCTCGCCCCGGGCCCGTTGGCCGCGGGGTGCTGGGCGGCCGCCCGCGACCGCGAGGCTCCTACACCAGGATGTCCTTGCGCCGGAACAGATACCAGGCGACCGCCATGAACCCGACGACGTAGACGGCGAACGTGATCAGGCCGGTGACGATCGGGCGCCAGACGATCGGCTGGCTCAGCAGGTTCTGCCAGGCGTCGAGATGACTGGTGAACAGGTAGGGCTTGAGGAAGTCGAAGTAGCTGAAAGCCCCGAGGATGTTCATGACGATGAACACGACGAGGGCCCCGATGGCCGCCGTGAGGCTCGAGTTGGTCAGTGTCGCGAAGAGCAGCGCGAGCGACAGCACGCAGATGATCCCCGCCAGCACGTAAAGGTACGACAGCAGGCTGAGGCCGAGCCCATGGCTCACGCTCACTGTCTGACCCGACAGCAGCGCAGGGGCGTGCAGGCCAAAAGCAAGCGCGCCCGCGGCCAGGCCACCCAGGAAGACCAGCAACAGGCCGACGATCACGTAGATCACGGCGATCCCCCACTTCGAGGCAAGCACGCCGCCACGGCTGATCGAGTGCATGAGCCAGGTCTTGATCGTGCCCGTCTCGGCCTCGCCGGCGAGCTGGTAGCTCCCCACCATCGAGGCCAGCAGCGGCAGCAGGAAGGCCGAGAGCAGGGTGATGGCGGCCACCGGCATGAGCAGGCCGTTGTGCAGCGCCAGTGAGACGACGCCGCCTGGGCCGTTGTCGTGGTGGACGTTGTTGCGGTTCAGATAGAGCGCCAGCGTCACCAGCAGCGGGACGGCCAGCAGGCCCCCCCAGCCAACGTAGCTGCGCTTCTGGTGGATCAACTTGGTCAGCTCACGACGCAGCAGCCTCATCGCGCACCTCCGCCCACGCCGGCCGCGCCGCCGCTGTCGACATCCGAGCTCTGCGTGAGTCCGAGGAAGTAGTCCTCGAGGCCCTGCTCGCGGGCCGGGATGACGGCATCGACGCCGATGCCCTCGGCGACCAGGCGGTTGACCATCTCGCGCGTCGTGCCGTCGCTCGTCTCCACGATCAGGTACTCCTCATCCAGGTCGACATGCTGGGCGCCCACCAGGGCGGCCACGATCTGTCGCGATCGTCCCTGGTCCGACGTCAGCAGCTTCACCGACGAGTGCTCCGGGTGCAGCTCGCTGACCGGTCCTTCGACGACGACCCGACCGCGGTTGAGGATGGCCGCGCGGTTGCAGACCTGCTCCACCTCGTGCAGCAGATGCGAGGAGAGGAACACGGTGGTGCCGTCCTTGCCCAGCTCGCGGACCAACTCGCGCACGTCCTTCATGCCCTGCGGGTCGAGCCCGCTGGTGGGTTCGTCCAGGATGACGAGCTCCGGCTTGTTGATGAGGGCGTTGGCGATGCCCAGGCGCTGCTTCATGCCGTGCGAGTAGTCGCCCACCTTCGAGTCGGCGCGTTCGCGCAGGCCGACGACATCGAGCACCTCGTCGATGCGCGCCTCGTCGACGGGGCCGTTCAGACTGCCCATGAGGCGCAGGTTGAGGCGGGCGCTCATGTTGCCGTAGAACGCCGGCACCTCGACGAACCCACCGATGTGCTTGAGGGCCTCGATGCCCTCGCGGGGCACCTGGTGATCGGCCACCGTGGCGTAGCCGCTCGTCGGGTAGATGAGGCCGACGATCATGCGGATCGTGGTGGTCTTGCCGGCGCCGTTAGGGCCCAGGA
>DATIYD010000265.1:0-5702 GCA_035517975.1 Thermoleophilia bacterium
CATGGTCATGACCGGCGTGCGCACCTCGGGATGCTCGGCGATGCGTACCGCCATGAGGTGGTTGTCGTAGGCCTCCTGGTGGGCCTCGCCGTACAGCTGGATCCAGCCGGTGTCGCGGGCGCCCATCGAGTCGGAGTGGTCGCAGTGGATGTTGATGGGGCCCGACAGGGCACGGTTGACGTTGGCCATGACGATCGGCAGGCGGTAGCCCGAGCAGACGTGCAGGAGCTCCCACATGAGGGCGAGGCCCTGCGAGCTCGTGGCCGTCATGGTGCGGGCGCCGCCGGCGGCGGAGCCGATGGCGGCGCTCATCGCGGAGTGCTCGCTTTCGACCGTGATGAACTCGGTGTCGACCTTTCCGTCGGCGACGTACTGGGCGAAGATCTGCACGATCTCGGTCTGCGGGGTGATCGGGTAGGCGGCCACGACGTCGGGGTTGATCTGGCGCATGGCCTCGGCCACGGCCTCGTTGCCGGTGACCGCGAGGATGGGCGCTACGGTGGCCACGGCTACTCCTTGTCCTCGACGCTCATGGTGATCGCGTCGACCGGGCACTCGGCGGCACAGATGCCGCAGCCCTTGCAGTGCGCCAGGTCGATGCCCGTCGCCTTGTCGTTCTCGATCAGGATCGAGGCGTCGGGGCAGTAGAAATAGCAGAGCATGCAGCCCGTGCACTTCTCGGGATCGATGGTCGGTACGTTGGTGCGCCAGCCGCCGGTCTCGTTGTCGACCGAGTTGGCGGCGGTGGGGATGGTGGCGCCGAGCTCGTGACGGCTGGCTCCCCAGTCGTCGATGCCCTCGATGTCCCAGCGGCGGACCGTGGCGGGCTCTGTGGTCTTGGGCGGCCGGGCCTTCTTGGCCGCCCGCTTGGCGGGCGCCGCGGCGACGGCTTTCTTCTTGCCTTCGGTCATTCGCCCTGGACCTCCTCGTAGGCGCGCGTCAAGGCGGCCACGTTGCCTTCGACCACCTTGGGCGGGAACTTCTTGCCGAACTCGGCGCGCATGAACTCGACCACGCTCTCGAGCGGGAAGAGGCCGGCGGTGCGCACCAGGGCGCCGACCATCGGAGTGTTGGGGATCGCCCGGCCGATGGTCTCGACGGCGATCTTGGTGGCCGCCACCGTGTAGAGCCGGCGGCCCACCATCTTGGCCTTCGCACGCAGCTCGGCGGGCGGCAGGTCGCTGTTGATCAGCACGATGGCGTCGTCGGGCGCTCCCTTGGTGACGTCGACGATGGTGAGCAGCGAGGGATCGAGGACGGCCACGATCTGCGGGTGCTCGACGCCGGAGAAGATCTGGATGGGGGCGTCGCTGATGCGGGTGAAGGCGACGATCGGCGCGCCCGAGCGCTCGGGGCCGTACTCGGGGAAGGCCTGGAAGAACTTCTGCTGGCCCAGGGCGACCTCGGCGACCATCTTGGCGGCCGTCACGGCGCCCTGGCCGCCGCGACCGTGCCATCTGATCTCGGTCAGTGCCGGTTGGGCTGTCTGTTTACTCGGGCTCGCCGTCTTCACCTGTGTCCTCCGCGGTCGATTAGGCCGTGTCATGTCGCATCTCGCGGCGCCCCGTGAACGCGCGCCCGAGCGTGAGCTCGTCGGCGTACTCGAGGTCGCCTCCGACCGGCAGCCCGCTCGCCAGGCGCGAGACGCGCACGCCGGCGGGCAGAAGGTCGGCGATGTAGAGCGCCGTCGCTTCGCCGGTCATCGTCGGGTTGGTGGCGACGATGACCTCGTCGACGCCGTCCGCGACGCGTTCGAGCAGCTCCGCCACGTGCAGGTCGGCGGGGTCGACTCCGTCGAGCGGCGACAGCGCCCCGCCGAGCACGTGGTACAGGCCGCGGTATTCGCGCGTGCGCTCGATCGGGACGATGTCGGCCGGCTGCTCGACCACACAGATGAGCGACCCGTCGCGCCGGGCGTCGGCGCAGATGGTGCACAGGTCGCCCTCGGCCAGGTTGAAGCAGCGCCGGCAGAAGCCGATCTTTTCCTTGACGTCGGCGATGGCCGTCGCCAGGGGAAGGATCTCCTCGGGCTTGACTTTGAGGATGTGGAACGCGAGCCGCTGTGCGGTACGGGGGCCTATGCCGGGGAGCTTGGCCAGCTCCGTGATCAGGCGCTCAACCGCAGGCGAATACAACGATGGTCACTCCTAGCTGCACAGATGGTCGCGCTCGCGATAGGACAGAATGTCGCGCCGCCGGCCGAATTTGCGACAAGCGCCAACGTGCAATCTTAGTGGAACCGGCACCTTCGGGCAATGAGGCCGGCCGAGGTGCTTGTTCGGGCGCTATTACGGAGGAAAAACCTCCGCTATGCAGAGGATAACCGAGACCGCGGATTCCTTCAATGGCGGTGCGCCCCGGCCTGTTCCGGTCGGGGCGCTCCGGCCTAGAAGAGGCCCGGGATATTGGGCAGGTCGATGCCCGAGGTGGCGCCGCCCAGCTTCTGCTGCGCCAGCGCCTGGGCGGCGCGCAGCGCCTCGTTGGTGGCCGCGATCACCAGGTCCTGGAGCATCTCGACGTCGTCGGGGTCGACGGCGTCGGGGTCGATGCGCACCTCGCGCACCTCGAGCGACCCGGTGACGACGACGGTGACGGTGCCGCCGCCGGCGCTCGCCTCGACGGTCTCCTGAGCGAGCTCCTCCTGGGCCTTGGCCATGGCCTTCTGCATGTCCTGCACCTGCCTGAGCATCTTCTGGTACTGCGGGTTCATGGACCTGCGTCTCCTTCTGGTCGGCTAACCCGGCCCCCCGTCGGAGTCTATCGACTTCTGGGGCCGCTCAGCATCAGACTTCGTCGTGCTAGTCGTCGTCGGGTAGCTCGCTCGCATCAAGCTCGCGCTTGGCGAGGGCGATGCGCTCGGCGATGGTGAGGCCGGCGTCGGGTTCGGCCGCTCGCGGCGCGCTGCTGGGCGCGGCCTGGTCGCCGGCGAGCTCGTACTGCAGCTCGGGCGTGTCGCCGGTGGTGCGCACGATGATGGCCCCGAGCAGCTCGCGGTTGGCGGGGCTCGAGGCCCGGCCGAAGGTCAGGCTCGAGGGCAGGGAGACGACGAGGGTCTCGCCGTCGGCGTGCACGCGAGCGTCCTTGATTGCGGCGTACAGCGTGACGTTCTGCGCCTCGGCCTGCTGCAGCACGAGCTGCCAGGCGCGCTTGACGCGGGCGGCGCCGCCGTCGGGCTCGGCCTCTGCAGGGGTCGCTTCGGGCGCCTCAGCGCCGGGGGGCGCCTCGGCGGCTTCGGGCTCCGCATCGGGCGCCTCGGCGGCGACCGCGGTCGTCGCCTCGGCGGAGGTGGCCTCGGCCTCCACATCGGGAGCCGCCGCGGCCGGCTCGGGCGGGCGGGCCCTGGGCGCTGCCGGCTTCGGTGTGGTCGCCGCGGCGACGCGCGCCGCGGCCGCGCCGCCGGCCGCCGGCTTGGGGGTGGACGATGGGGCGAAGGGCACGCTGCCCGATTCGAGGCGCCGCAGGCGCTCCTCGAGGGCGTCGGGTGAGTGGTCGACCTCGGGCCGGGCCGCCTTGACCAGCGCCATCTCGAGCTGCAGGCGCGGGTCGAGGCCGCCGCGGATCTCGGTCTGGGCGCCGCCCAGCAGCTCGATGAGGCGCAGCAGCTCGCGACCGGGAAGCTGGCTGGCCTGCCGGCTCAGACGATCGAGGAGCTGCTCGTCGATCTCGAGGTTCTGCGAGAGCGCGGCCAGCGTGGCGCGGTCGTCGGAGACGTCGCTGAAGTACTGCACGAGGAACACCTGGCGCAGATGGCGCAGCAGGTCGTGGATGAACTGCGGGTAGCTGGTGCCGTGCTCGGCGAGGCGCTGCACGAACAGCAGGGCGGCGGCGGGATCGCGCTCGATGACGATATCGACGATCTCGAAGAGCAGCTCGGTGGCGATGACGCCCAGCACGTCGAGCACCTCGCGCGAGGTGATGGGCGCGTCGCCGAAGTAGGTGGTGAGCTTCTCGAGCGTGCCGATGGCGTCGCGAAAGCCGCCTTCGGCGTGGCGCGCGATCTCGAGCACGGCGGGCTCGTCGATCGTGATGTGCTCGTCGTCGGCGATATGGCCGACCACCAGGGCGATGTCGTGCACGCGCGGGCGCCGGAAGTCGAAGCGCTGGCAGCGCGAGAGGATAGTCGCCGGGATACGGTGGACCTCGGTCGTGGCCAGCACGAAGACGACGTGCGCGGGCGGCTCCTCGAGTGTCTTCAGGAGGGCGTTGAAGGCCTCTTTGGTGAGCATGTGGGCTTCGTCGACGATGTAGACCTTGTAGCGGCCCTGCACCGGCGCATAGGCGACCTTGTCGCGCAGCTCGCGGATGTCGTCGATGCCGCGGTTCGAGGCGGCGTCCATCTCGATCACGTCGAGCGCCGTCGAGGCGGCGATGGAGCGGCAGCTGTCGCACACGCCGCAGGGCGTGACGGTGGGCGCCGTGACCGGGTGCTCGGCGTCGGGGCCGGTGCAGTTGAGCGCCTTTGCCAGGATCTTGGCCGTGCTGGTCTTGCCGGTGCCGCGCGAGCCGGCGAAGACGTAGGCGTGGGCCACCGTGCCGCTGCGCACGGCGTTCTGCAGGGTCGTCGAGACGTGGTCCTGGCCGGCGATCTCGGCGAAGGTCTGCGGGCGGTACTTGCGGTAGAGGGAGAGCTCCATAGGACGTCCCTAGTCCGGCGATCGACTGCGTCGTCGCCGCTCAGGCTGGCGCGACTTCGTTGCGCGCCTAGTGTACCCTGCGTGCCCCGACCCGGTGAAGAACCGGCGCGGCGACTCGCGGTGACCTTCTTGCGTCGATCGACTCCGTCGTCGCCGCCTTAGGCAGGCGTGACTTCGTCGCGCGCCTCATCGAGACGGGCGAAGTCGATGAAGCCGTGCTCGGGGTCGGCCCTCACCAGCCGGACGCGCACCCTGTCGCCCACGTCGAGGCCTTCCTCGGCCTCGACCACGCGTCCCTCGACCGGTGGCTCGAAGACGCGCGCCCAGGTGCCCTTGGCGCTCGCCCCGGTGACGATCCCGTCGAAGTCGTCGCCGACCCGGTCGGCGAGGAAGCAGGCGGCCGCCGACTTGCGCACGCGGCGCTCGACCTTCTGGGCGTTGTCCTCCTGCTCGGTGCAATGCTCGGCGAGCTCGACCAGGCGCTCATGGGAGTACGGCGGCGCCGACGACGCGAGCGCCGCCTTGACGAGGCGCTGCGTGATCAGGTCGGGGAACCGGCGGTTGGGCGCCGTGGAGTGCGAGTAGCGCTCGACGGCGAGGCCGAAGTGACGTTCGGTCTTCTGGCCGGGCAGGCTGACCACGTATTCACCGCGCCCGAGCAGCTTGACGATCGACAGGGAGAGGTCGGGGAACCGCAGGGGGTCGGCCTTGCGACGCGCGACGAGGAAGGTGCTGAGCGCCGCGCTGTCGGGCTCGCCGGGCAGCGCGGCTCCGTAGCCGGCGGCCAGGTCGACGATGCGTTCCCAACGCTCGGGCGAGCGCACGATGCGGCGCATCACCGGCGAGCGGCGCGCCTCGAGAAAGCGGGCGACGACGCCGTTGGCGGCGATCATCAGGTCCTCGATCAGCTCCTTGGCGCGGTCCTGGCGCTCGGCGACGAGGGCCTGCACGCCGCCGTCGTCGAGCCGGGCGCGCGGTTCGATGGTCTCGAGCTCGAGCGCGCCGTGCTCGTGACGGCGCCTGCGCAGGCGCTGCGCCACCGCGTCCTGCAGGCGCAGGGCCGCGGGG
>DATIYD010000266.1:0-7215 GCA_035517975.1 Thermoleophilia bacterium
CCCCCCCCCCCCCACTCCCCATCCGGTGGATGAAGCGAACGGGGGCCGAGCGTCTCGAGAGGCGCGAGCGAGGGGCGGGACTCGAGGTTCGCCCAGCGTCGCTTGGCCAGGAGCGAGGGGCGGGGTGAGGGTCGGAAGGTCGCTCTCCGAGTGAACGGCTGAGCGCCGAATCGCTACGAGATCGGTGCGAGGTGCGCGACCTGGAGGCCCTCACCCCGCCCCGAGCGGCGAGGGATCGGCGAGCACGGAGCCCCCTCGACCCCGCACCTGAGCCCTACGCCGCGTCGGCGATGTCGTCGATGCCGGCCGCGAGCTCGATGTCGTTGCGTGTGAGGCCGCCGGCGCTGTGCGTGGTCAGGGTGATCGTGACCTTGTTGTAGCGGATGTCGATGTCGGGGTGGTGCTGGACCTCTTCGGCCATCTCGGCCACGGCGTTCACGAAATCGATCGCCCGGGCGAAGTCACGCAGCTTGAAGGTGCGCGTGATCGCGTCGCCCTGGGCCTGCCAGTCGTCGAGCCGCTCGAGAGCGGCGTCGCGCTGCTGGTCGTTGAGCTTGTCCATGTCTCCTCCGGACCGGCTTGCGGGTCGCGTGCGCCAGAAGAGATAGCCGCTGGCCCGGGCTTCTAATCCGGTTGCCGACGGTCAGACTCGGCCGGGGAACGGGCGGCGAGTCTTCAGCCTTAGCGATCGTCGTCGCGGCGGCGCAGCGCGCGCTCGACGTCGCGCTGCGCGTCGCGAGCGGCCATGTCGGCGCGCTTGTCGTACTGCTTCTTGCCGTGGGCGAGGGCGATCTCGACCTTCACCCGGCTGCCGCGAAAGTACATGCGGGTCGGCACGAGCGTGTAGCCGCGCTCGTTGATCTTCTGCTGCAGACGGCCGATCTCGTTGCCGTGCAGCAGCAGCTTGCGGGGCCGCAGGGGGTCGTGGTTGGCGAGGTTGCCCTGTTCGTAGGTGCTGATGTGGGCGCCGACCAGGTAGACCTCGCCGTCGCGCACCTCGGCGTAGCTGTCGCGCAGGTTGACGCGCCCTTCGCGCAGCGACTTGACCTCGGTACCGACCAGGACGACGCCGGCCTCGACCCGATCCTCGATGAAGAAGTCGTGGAAGGCCTTGCGGTTGGCGGCGATCGGCCGCGTGTCGTCGGCGGAGGGTTTCATGGCCGCTGCAGCCTACCCCCGCTTGCGCTTGCCGGTCGAGTGTCCGGGCGCCGGGCGCCGCGGACCGTGGGCCGAGGTCGCCGCGCCGGGGCGGCGCGGCGCGGGCCGCTGCCGCTGCCGTCCCGACCGGCCGCCGCGCCCCTCGTCGTCGCTTTCAACGCTCGCGCCGGCCGGCAGGAGCTCGACCTTGCCGGCCACCCGGTCGATGCGCACCACGCGCACCCGCAGGCGATCGCCCAGGCGGTAGCGCCGACCCGTTCGCGAGCCCACCAGAGCAGTGCCGAAGCGGCTCTCGGTCAGATACTCGTCGCTCAGATGGCGCACCGGCACGAACCCCTCGAAGGAGTCGCCGAAGTGGACGAAGGCGCCGCCCGGGATCAAGCCGACGATCTCGCCCTCGAACTCGCTCTCCCAACCCTCGTCGTGCAGGCGCCGCTCGAGCAGGAAGGCCAGCGCGACGTCGTCGGCGGTGAGCTCGAGCTTGCCGATCGTGCGCTCCATGGTCGAGCAGCGCGCCGCGATGTCGGCGAGCTCGCCGGGATCGAGCTCGAGGCCGTCGTCGCCCAGGCGGGCCAGCAAGGCGCGGTGGACGACGAGGTCGGCGTAGCGCCGGATCGGCGAGGTGAAGTGCAGGTAACCGCTGCTGGCGAGACCGAAGTGGCCCAGGTTCTCGGGATCGTAGCGCGCCTGCTTGAGCGAGCGCAGGAGGAGCTGGGGGAACGCGAGGCGCCCGCGATGCTCGCGAGCGCTCACCCGGGGCAGGGTCTCGGAGAGCCGCCGCAGCGCGCCGGCGACGTCGGCGGCGGTGGCCGCCTGGCTGGCCGGAAACGGCGGTGTGGGCACGTCGAGCTCCTCCATGGCGTCGAGCAGCCCGGCGGTCGCGGCTGGGTCGGGCGGCTCGTGCACGCGGTACACGGCGCGCGCGTGGCGTCCGGTCAGGAACTGCGCGACGGCCTCGTTGGCGGCCAGCATGAACTCCTCGACGAGACTGTGCGACGGACTCTCGAGCCGCTCGGCCGCGCCCACGAGCTCGCCGCGCGCGTCGAAGCGGTACTCGGGCTCGAACGAGCCGATCTGCAGGGCGCCGCGCGCAAAGCGTGCGGCGCGCAGCTTGCCGGCGAGCTCGGCGGCCAGCAGCAGGTGACCGCCGAGGGCCTGATCGATGCCGGGCGGCACGCGTCCGGCGAGCACGCGATCGACGGCGCCGTAGGTGAGGCGGCGGTCGCTCACGATCGTCGAGCGATAGAAGGCGACCGACGTGCGCCGCCCCGCCGCGTCGAAGGTGGACTCCACGGTGACGGTCCTGCGCGCCTCACCCTCCACCAGGCTGCAGACTCCCGAGGAGAGCTCGCCGGGCAGCATGGGCTCGGCCCACAGCGGCAGGTAGAGGCTGGCCGTGCGGCGTCGCGCCTCGGCGTCGATCGCGCCGTCGGGCGCGACGAACGACGACACGTCGGCGATGTGCACCCAGGCGCGGTAGCCGTCTCCCTCGGCCTGCACCGAGATGGCGTCGTCGAAGTCGCGCGCGCTGTCGGGATCGATCGTGAAGGTGGGCAGCGCGGTCAGATCGCGGCGGCCGGCGCCGGCTTTGCCGACCTCGGGCCCTCCGTCGCCGGCCGCCGCGATCGCCGCCGCCTCGTCGGCCGCGTCGGCGGGAAACTCGCGGCGCACCCCGTGGGCCACCTCGAGGCCCTTGAGCACGGCGGGCAGGTCGCGGGTCGTGCCCAGCACCTCGACGATCATCATGCGGTTGTGCTTGGTCGGCACCGCCACGACGACATCGTCGGCGTGGGGCGTGCGGCCGCCGCGCGCCACGAGGTACCCGCGCTCGTCGCCGTAGAGCGGCTCGAGCGACCAGAACTTGCCCCAGCGCACCACGCGGGCGGCCAGCAGCGAGGGCGGCGGAGCGGCGATGCGGCTCATGGCGCAGCCACCGGCGCGCGGCCGGCCGGGCGCGGGACGAGCGACTGGATGAGGCGTCTCATGGGCGACGGACCCGGGTCCGCACCCTCCGTGCTAGCTGCCGGCGACGAGGTACCGGACGGCCCTGTCCAGGGCCTCGTCGCGCGGTGTCTTGGGATTGTCGACGACCTTCACGCTGGGGGTGATCCCCTTGTGGTTGATGTCGCGACCGCTGGGGGTGAGGTAGCCGGCGATCGTCATGTGCAGGGTGCCGCCGTCGGGCAGCGTGAAGTTCGTCTGGGCGACGCCCTTGCCGTACGTACGCTGGCCGATCACCGTGGCGCGCCCGTGGTCCTGCAGGGCGCCGGCGGTGATCTCGGAGGCGCTGGCCGACCAGTGGTTGACGAGCACGACGAGCGGCAGCGAGGTGGCCGGATGGCCGCTGGCCCGGTAGATGCGGGTGGGATCGTGCAGCCCATGCGTCGAGACGACGACGCCGCCTGAGAGAAAGTCGCTCGCGACGCTCGTAGCGTCGGTGATGTAGCCGCCGAGATCGTAGCGCAGGTCGAGCACGAAGGCCTGAGCGCCCCGCGCCTGCAACGACACGACGTCGCGGCGCACCTCGTTGCCCACCCCGACCGAGAAGCTCGGCACGTAGATGTAACCGATCGCCTTGCCGCCGCTGTGGAGCAGGCGCGTCGCGGTCTCGGGCGCCACGATGACCCGGCGTGTGAGCGTGACGCGGCGCACGGGCCCCTTGCCGGCGGTGCGCACGCCGAGCGTCACTTGCGTGCCCTCGGCGCCCTTGATGTGGGCCGCCGCGACGGTGTCCGACTCTCCACTCACGGCGACGCCGTCGACCGTGACGATGTGGTCACCGGCGGCGATGCCCCCGGCCTTCGCCGGCGAGCCGCGAAAGACGCGGGTCACGACGAGGTCGGAGCCGCGTTTGACGAACTCGGCCCCGATGCCCGAGTACGTGCCCGAGAGCGACTGGGTGAGCGCCTGGCTCTGCTTGGGGGTGAGGTAGACGGTGTAGGGATCGTGCAGCGCCGCCAGCGTGGCCTTGACGCCGGCCTGCTCGAGACGGGCGGCGTCGATCGGCTTGTAGTAGTGGGCCTGGAGCTCGCTCACGATCACGGCATTGAGACTGGAGGCCGCCGAAAGCCCGGCCGAACCGGACGAGCCGCGCACCGTGTAGCCTGCCACGAAGGCGGCAACGACGGCGAGCACGACCAGCAGCAGCGTGAGGATGGCGAGGAACGGACGCATGGATTGACCATGGTAGTCCCCGGGTCACCGCTCTTTCAAGCGCGGCTCCTCGCCGCAGGTCGGGGGCGCGCGGCGGCGCCGAGGCCTGTCAGACCCGCAGGTAGCGGCGCAGGGCGAGCGCGCTGCCCAGGGCGCCCAGTATGGCGCCGGCGAGCACCAGCGTGGGAACCAGCCCCAGCGGCCAGGAGCCCGACTGCGCCAGCAACGGGTAGCGGATGGGCCGCAGGAAGTCGAGCTTGGACTGGTGGATCCAGTTGTAGACCACCCAGTTCGCGCCCCACACGGCGATGGCCGCGACGAACGAGCCGACCAGTCCGGTGATGAAGCCCTCGAGCACGAAGGGCCAGCGGATGAACCAGTTGGTGGCCCCCACCAGCTGCATGATCTCGACCTCGCGACGGCGCGCGAAGATGGAGAGGCGCACCGTGGTCGAGGTGAGCAGGATGGCGGCCAGGGCGAAGAGCACGGTCACCACCCACATGGCCTTCTCGACCAGGTTGACGGTGCCGAGGAGGTTGCGCACGGTCGCCTTGGCGTAGCTCACGCCGTTGGTCGTGCCGGGGTCGTTGTCGACGTTCGGATCGTGGAAGAACTGGCTCGCCACCTGGTCGACCTGATTGGGGTTGCGCACGAAGATCTTGTACGAAGCCGGCAAGGGGTTGGTGGTGAGGTTGTTCAGGATCTGGTCGGCGTTGGGGCCCAGCGTCTTGCGCAGGTCCTGCAGCGCCTGGGCCTGGGAGACATAGCTGAAGCTCTTGACGACGCCCTGCGCCTGCATGGCCGCGATCTTGTCGTGCAAGGCGTCGATCGCGCTCTGCTGCGGCGGGGCACCCTTGATGAAGACCTCGATCTCGACCCGGTTGGTGAGGTTGGTGGTGCCCTCGTGAAGGTTCTTGTCGGTGACCATGACGAGCCCCAGGATCGTCATGGTGACGAGCACCGTGAGGACGCTCGCGATCGTCATCACCCAGTTGCGGCGCAGCGACTCGAGCGCCTCGGAGAGGAAGAAGCTAAGCCTCACTGGCGTACACCCCTCGGCGTTCGTCGCGCACGAGCCGGCCGGCGTCGAGCGCGATCACGCGGCGTCGCATGCGGTCGACCATCTCGCGGTCGTGGGTGGCGATCACGACGGTCGTGCCGGTCCGGTTGATGCGCAGCAGGAGCTGCATGATGCCGATCGAGGTCTCGGGGTCGATGTTGCCCGTGGGCTCGTCGGCCAGCAGCAGCGGCGGATGGTTGACGAAGGCGCGGGCCACCGAGACGCGCTGCTGCTCGCCGCCCGAGATCTCGTGAGGCAGGCTGTTGGTCTTGTCGGAAAGGCCGACCAGATTGAGGATCTCGGGCACCTTGCGGCGGATGGAGCGGCGGTGCTCGCCGACGACCTCGAGGGCGTAGGCGACGTTCTCGTAGACCGTCTTGCTGGGAAGCAGCTTGAAGTCCTGGAAGACGCAGCCGATGTTGCGCCGCAGCAGCGGCACCTTGCTGCGCCGCAGGGTCTGCAGGTTGCGGCCGGCCACGAGGATGCGCCCCTCGGTCGGCTCGAGCTGCTTGAGGACGAGCTTGATGAGGGTCGACTTGCCCGAGCCCGAGGGACCGACGAGAAACACGAACTCGCCCTTCTCGATGTGGAAGGTCGCGTCGGCCATGCCGGGGACGTTCTGGTCGTACATCTTGGAGACGTGCTCGAAAACGATCACGAGGTCACCCCGTGGGGCTGTGAGGGACGTTGCCGGGATGGCGTGGAGCGGCGCTCGAACACATTCGGCACTATAGGCTCCAGACCAGGGAAGTCAAGCTCAGACATCCCGAACAGATACTACCATGGGCCGCAAACCCCTTCAGACTCCGGGCAACGGTTTTCGTCGAAAGGGGCGGCGGAAAGTCCTGCCGGAAGGGTCCCATCTCACGCGACGGCGGGCACAGGTGCTTGTCGCGCGACCGACGCGGAGGCGCCTCATGACGACCGGCAACAAGGGCACAGCCAAGTCACTCGGCCGGCCCGATGACCACCTGGTCAAAGGCGGTGTAGAGATCGACGTCGTGCAACTCGGCGACATCAAGGTCAAGCGGGCCAGCTACCCGCCCGGATGGCGATTCTCGGAGCGCATGGGCGCCCCGATCTGCTACGACACGCACGTCGGCTACGCCCTCGCCGGGCGCATCGCCGTGGAGTTGCGCGACGGCCAGACCCTGCGGCTCGAGCCCGGCGACGCGTTCATGATCCCCGCCGGCCACGACGCGTACGTGCTCGGCGACGAGCCCTTCGTCATGGTGCAGTTCGACGAGGGCGAGTCGGCGGCCGACCGGTTCAACCTGCCGGCTCTGGCCAAGGCGGCCTGACCGGTCGCTCCCGCGCCAACGGCGCCCCTTGTCGTCCACTCCCACCGCACGCGCGAACGGAGGGACGGCGCACAGACGAAGCGGCGACCGCCCCAAAGCGTGGCGGCCGCCGCTTCGCTCCATTCGTCGCGCGGCGCCGATGCTCTCTCCGGGCGCTGGCCCGGATCCCGCCCGGCTGCGCGCAGCCGGCGTCAGGCCGCGTTGCTCAGCAGGCTGCTCTCCGGCTTCATCGACTTGCGCGTGTCCTCACGAAGCTGCGGCGAGTCGGTCTCACCGTGCACCGTCACGGCGTGGATCACGGCGGCGTCGATCAAGTGCTCCTCGTTGCCGCTGCAGATGGTCAGGTCGCAGTTGCTCTCGCTGGGATAGTCGCGACAGTCGACACATTGGCGTGCCATGGATCTGCCCTCATCAGTCGATTGGCATCAAACCTACCCGGTGAGGTTGACCCTACGGCGACAGTGACAAACCCGTTGTTCGTCCTGTGTCGAAGACCGCGAGCACAAAGTGGGGTGAGCACGAAAGGGGCGGCGGGGCGGGCGG
>DATIYD010000267.1:0-4876 GCA_035517975.1 Thermoleophilia bacterium
CCGGCCTGGCGGCTGCCGACGCAGTAGATGTAGGCGACGGTCTCCACCGGACGGCCGTGGTACCGCAACGGGCCGCTCGACTGGTCGAGCATCCGCTTGAACTCGGGCAGCGTGACGACGCCCTCGAGCCCGTAGCCGAACTCGCCCTCGGCCGGCTGGTACGTGTCGAAGCCGGTGGCCACGACGATGGAGCCGACGACGAGCTGGATGGACTCGAGCCGCTCGCCGCGGACGGACACCGTCACCTTGTAGTTGCCGAAGCTGCCGCTCTTGGCGACGAGCTCGGCGTTCGTGAGGACGGTGATGGCCGGGTGGGCACGGACCTTCCGCTCGAGGGTCGCGATGAGCTCAGCGCCGCTCCGACCGTGCGGGAACATCTCGCCGAAGCCGGCCACCCAACCTCCCAGCGTCGCCTCCTTCTCGACCAGGAACACCGACAGCCCGATCTCGGCGAGGCCCAGCGCGGCCCGCAGGCCGGCGATGCCGCCGCCGACGACGAGGCTCTTCGGCGTCGTCTCGACGACGATCGGCTCGAGCGGCTCGGTGAGGCGCGTGCGGTTGATTCCCGCGCGCACCAGGCGGACGGCCTTGGCGGTGGCCCCGGCGTGGTCGTCGGTGTGCGTCCACGAGCATTGCTCGCGGATGTTCACCTGGGTGTACTGGAAGGGGTTCATGCCTGCGCGCCGGGCCACGTCGCGGAAGGTGTAGGTGTGCAGCTTCGGCGAGCACGAGGCGACGACGAGCCCGTCGAGGCCGTGCTCCCGCGCGTCCTGCACGATCTCCTGCTGCGTGGCGTCGGAACACGTGAACATGGCCGTCTTGGCCACGACCACGCCGGGCTCGTGCTCCACGGCGGCTACGACGGCGTTCACGTCGACGTGGTCGCCGATGTTGCCGCCGCACTGGCACACGTACACGCCGATCTTGCGGGCGCTCATGCCGGCACCGTCACTTCCGCATCCTCGACGGCACCCACCGGCGCGACGGCGGCTCGCGACCTCTCGATGTGCGCCGCGGCCTGCGCCACGGCCGCTCCGGCGTGCAGGATCGAGTCGGGGATGTCCCGCGCGCCGCTGGCCGTGCCGGCCACGAACACGCCCGGCAGGTTGGTGCGCCCGGGGTCCAGGTCCTCGTCGGCCTCGCCCACGAACTGGTACTCGTCGAGCGCCAGGGCGCCGTCCTCGAAGAGGCGGGCCACCTGGGTGTTCGGCCGCACGCCGACGGCGAGCACCACCATGTCGTACTCGGCCTCGACCACGCCCCCGCCGCCCTCGACGTCCTCGTAGCGCAGGACGAGGTCGCCGTTCTCCTTTTCCGTGATCCTGGCGACGCGGCCCTTGACGAAGTTGGCGCCCATGTCCTTCGCCTGCTGGTAGAACTCGTCGTAGCCCTTGCCGACGGCGCGGATGTCCATGTAGTGGACCGTGACGTCGGCCAGCGGCAGGGCGCCCATGACGAGCTGGTTGTGCTTGATCGAGTACATGCAGCAGATGCGCGAGCACAGTGGGTTGCCGACCTGCGCGTCGCGCGAGCCGGTGCACATGACGTAGGCGATGCGGCTCGGCACCTTGCCGTCGCCCGGGCGCACCACCGAGTTGAACGGCCGGGTGGGGGCCAGCAGCCGGTCCATCTGCATGCCGGTGATGACGTTCTTGAAGCGACCGTAGCCGTACTCGGGCTTGGCGTCGGCGGGAAACAGGGTGAAGCCCGTGGCGAGCACGACGGTTTCGACGTCCACCTCGATGTCCGCGCCGCGCATGTCGAGGTTGATCGCATCGGCGGGACAGGTGTCCAGGCAGGCATGGCACTCGGAGCATACGCCGCAGTCCAGGCACCGGGCGGTGGCGAGGAGTGCCTCTTCCTCCGTCAGGGCCGCCTCGGTCTCGGCGAAGTCGGTGGGCACGCCGCCCGTCACGGCGACGGGCGCGAGTGGGTCGCGACGCTCGTAGACCTGTTGCCGTTTGAGAACCTCGACCTTGTCGACCGCCGGCAGCGGCGCCTGGAACAGCGAGGGATCGAGCTCCAGTCCCCGCAGGTAGCGATCGATCATGAACGCCGCCCGGCGGCCCTGTCCCACGGCCGTCGTGATCATGGTCGGCCCGGTGACCACGTCGCCGGCGGCGAAGATGTACGCCTCGGCGGTCTGCAGCGTGCCGCCGTCCACCTTCAGGGTGCGGTTGCCGTTGGTCTCGAGGCCGAAGGCCTCGGTGTCGGCGCTCATGCCGGCGGCGACGATGACGACGTCGCAGGCGACCGTCTCTCGCTTGCGCTCGTCGTAGCGGGGGGCGAAGCGCCCGGTGGAATCGAAGACGGAGGTGCAGGCCTTCAGCTCGGCGGACTGCACGCGGCCGTTGCCGACGAAGCGGTGCACGCCCCAGCCGGTGTGCAGGGTGACACCCTCGGCTTGCGCCTCCCGGACCTCCCAGTCGTGGGCCGGCATCTGCCCGCGGGACTCCAGACTGGCCTGTTCGACCGACGCGGCGCCCAGCCGGCGGGCCGAGCGCGCCGCGTCGATCGCCACGTTGCCGCCCCCGATGACGAGCACGCGCTTGCCGGCCAGGTCGACCTGGTGGCCGAGCTTCACGTCCGCCAGGAAAGCGAGGGCGCTCTGGATGCCGCTCAGGTCCTCGCCGGGCACGCGCAGCCGCACGGCCTTGTGCGTGCCCGTCGCCAGCAGCACCGCATCGAACCCCTCGTCCTTGAGGCCGCGGACGTTGGCGACGCGGATGCCGGTGGCGATCTCGACGCCGATCGCGGTCACGTTCGCGATGTCGGCGTCCACGACGTCGCCCGGCAGCCGGTAGGCCGGAATGCCGAGGCGCAGCATGCCGCCCGGCTGGGCGGCCGCTTCGAAGATCTTCACGCCATAGCCCTTGCGGGCGAGCTGCCAGGCGGCGGTGAGGCCGGCCGGACCCGAGCCGACCACGGCCACCCGCCGGCCGTTGGGCGCGGGCCGCTCGGCGGCCGTGCGCCCCGCCTGACCATAGTGGCGGTCGGCGATGAAGCGCTTCAGGCGGCGGATCGGCAGCGTGCCCTCGAGCTCGCCGCGTGTGCATTGCTCCTCGCAGGGCGCGTAGCACGCGCGACCCAGACTGCCGACCAGCGGCGTGGTCTCGAGTACCAGGTCGAAGGCCTCCTCGTACTGGCCGCTGCGCACCCGTGCGACGTAGCCGTGCGCCTTGATGCCCGCGGGGCACTCGCTGGTGCAGGGCGACACGCCGGTGCGCTCGATCACCGCCTTCTTCGGCACCGCCTGGGGGAAGGCGATGAAGGCGGCGCGCCGCGAGACCAGGTCGGCGTTGAACTCGTCGGGCACGGCCACGGTGCAGGCCATCTCGCACTGGCGGCAGCCGGTGCAGGCGGCCTCGTCCACGTACTTGGGCTTCTGGCGAACCCGGGCGTGGTAGCCACCGTTGCCGTCGCGACGAATGCCCAGCACCTCGGCGTAGGTGAGGACCGTGACGTTCGGATGGTGGATGGTGGCCGCCATCTTGGGCGTGGAGATGCAGCTCGCACAGTCGAGCGTGGGAAAGACCTTGCTGAGCAGAATCATCTTGCCGCCCACGCTCGGCTCTTTCTCGACGACCAGGACCTGGTAGCCCATGTCGCCGAGCTTGAGGGCCGACTCCATTCCCCCGATGCCGCTGCCGACCACGAGCGCGTCGTACTTCATGCGGCGGCCTTCCGGCTCGGGCCCAATGCCGCCAGGGAGCTCGAGTACTCGCGCATGTAGTTCGTGAACGGCTCGGCGCACACGGAGCAGATGGCAGCCATGCGCACGCGCTGGGGCTCGAAGCCGTTCGCCTCGAGCAGCTTCTGCGCGTCGGTCATGATGCCGGCCGTGCGCTTGGCGCAGTCCGGGAGATACGCGCACTCTTCGCCGTCGGCGGCGATGAACACCCCGTCGAAGCCCTGCTGCACCGCGTACAGCACCCAGCCCGGCCTGATGCCGCTGGTGCATGGCAGGCTGATCACCGTCACCGTCGGCGGGTAGTGCATGTGGGCGCTGCCCGCGAGGTCGATGCCCGGGTCCGAGATGTTGTTGGTGCTGAAGACCAGGATGCGCGGGGCGAACGTCCGGTCCTCGGCTGACCGCGCCGGCGCCGTCATCACTTCATCTTCCTGACGAACAGCCGCATGAAGCCCGGCTCCTCGACGACGCCCAGGAACTCGTGGCCCATCTTCTTGGCCCAGGCCGGCAGGTCCTTCACGGTGCCGGAGTCGGTCGCCTGGACCTCCATGATCTCGCCGACCTTGACTCCCGGGATGCCCTTCTTCGCCGCCAGGATCGGCCCGGGGCAGGAAGTGCCGCGCGCGTCCACCGTCTTCGCCACCGTCAGCGTTGCGATATCCAGTGCCATGATGCCCGATCCTCCGCTGTCTGGGTTGTGACCCGCGCCTACGCGGCGAAGACCACGTACCGCGGATCCACCTTCTGCGCGATCACCCCGCGCTCCTTCATCCGGTCCAGGAGCACCGAGCGGATCAGCGTGCACGCCTGGATCGTGCGCCGGTCCACCAGGTGGTAGCGCACGGTCTGGCCTTCCTTGCGGGACGCGACAAGATGTCCCGTCTTGAGCACCGTCAGGTGCTGGCTGAGGTTCGGCATGGACACGCCGACGATCTCCGCCAGCTCGCCCACGCTCAGTTCCCGCCGGCCCAGCAGGGCGAGGATCTTGAGGCGCGTGGGGTGCGCGATCGTCCGGCAGGCTGCAGCATGCAGCTCGAAGATGTCCACCTTGTGCACCGCGACCTCCCGGGTTGGTGTCGCACTTCCGTACTTGCGCACTTTCGCAAATAACGTGCCTCACGCCGGCGGCGCCGAACGGGCGTTCGATCAGCGGTCGGCGGATAATCCGGACTACGGAGAAGCGCG
>DATIYD010000268.1:0-8155 GCA_035517975.1 Thermoleophilia bacterium
CCCCCCCCCCCCCCCCCCCCGCCCCGCTCCTGATAACCTCGAAGGCCCGGGCCAGGGTCGCAGGCGGGAGGACGAACGATCAAAGCGCTCCGCAGGGTCATCTTCTTCCTTCTGATCGTCGTCGTCCTCTACCTGTTGCTCCCCCGCCTCGTCGGTCCCGAGCGGGCCCTCGGGCTGATCCGCCAGGCACGCTGGCCGCTGCTCGTGGTGGCCGTCGTGGCCGAGTGCGTCTCGCTCGTCGGCTACGCCGACCTGTTCCGCCACGTTCTCGGGGTGCTCGACGTGCGCGAGACGTTCGGCCGGGTCATGAACATCGTGCTGGCCGGGCTGTCGTTCAGCCACCTCTTCGGCGCCGGCGGCGCGGCCGGCATGGTGGTGAGCTACAACGCCCTGCGCAAGCACGACGTGCCCCATGGCCTGATCTTCGTGGCCATCGCCGCCCAGAACTTCTTCACCTACATCGTGCTCTGGGTGATGTTCCTGGTGGCACTCGTGTCGGTGGTCTCGAGCGGCCGTCTCGAGCCGTGGAGCTACGGCCTGGCGCTCATCCTGATCGCCTTCCTGCTGTGGCTGACCGGCTACGGCCTCTACCTGTACCGCCACCGCGCCAAGATGCGGCGCCGTGTCTCGCAGGTCGCCGATCTGATCAACCGCCTCTACCGGCGCCAGCGCATCGCGCCCGAGCACATCGACGAGTGGCTCGACAGCCTCTTCGCCGGCCTGCGCCGCATGGGCACGCACCGCGGCGCGAAGCGCACGGCGGTCGCGTACTCCGTCATGTTCTGGGTCTTCGACCTGGCCTGTCTCTACCTGGTGTTCCTCGCGCTCGGCTACCACGTGGCGCTGGCCGCCCTGACGGTGAGCTACGCGGTGGCCAACGCGGTGGGCAGCCTGGCCCCGACCCCGGGCGGTCTCGGCGCCGTCGAGGGTCTCATGATCACGCTGCTGGTGAGCTTCGACGTGCCGTCGCCACAGGCGATCGCGGTGGTGCTCGTCTACCGCCTGATCAACTTCTGGCTGCCGATCCCCGTGGGCTTCGGCAGCTACCTCGCCATCCGCTAAGTCGAGGCGCGCCGCAGGACGGCCATGGTGAGCGTCGCCGGCAGCCGGTAGACCGTGATCACCGGTCCGTGTTCTCCCGGTCGCGGGGCGAACGTGGCGATCACGCGCCCGTACCTCGCGAGCTCCCCGTAGAAGGCGACCTGAGCCGGGTAGACCGCGCGCGCGGCGAGCACGCGGCTGTCGACGCCGGAGCTGAGCACCACGTAGGTCACCTTGTGGCGGATCAGGAACGAGAGATGGGCCTTGGGATCGTGCCCGCCGGGCAGCGGCAGGCGTAGCTTGTAGATGTGGTAGGTGCGTGTCGTGAGACGAGCCCGGGTGAAGTAGCGCAGGTCGTGGCGCGGCACGAGCGGAGGCCCGTACTGCTCTTCGGCGATCACCGCGTTGGCCGGCAGATGAGCCTCGAGCCAGTCCTTGGCCACCGTGCGCACGTCGGTGCCCGACAGCGAGCGCGAGTACCTGATCGAGGCGCGCGCCGGCAGCACGATGGCGCCCAGCAGCAGAGCCGCTGCCGCGGCCACGACGGCGACCCGCAGGGCGCGGCGGCGAAACACGGGAGCGCCGGCAAGGGCGGCGCAGGCGCGCACCGCCAGCACGATCAGCACCGGCACGATGGGCAGCAGGTACCGGTCCATGAGCGCGTGCCACGAGCTGACGTAGAGGTAGTAGACGATGACGTACGGCGCGAGCACGAGGTCGGCCCTCGTGCGCCTGGCGAGCGCCAGCACGAGGCCGATCAGGCCGAGCGCCACGAGCAGGACCCCGAGCGAGCCGACCAGGTTGACGCTCAGGTTGTACCAGTAGCCGTTATGCACGTTCTCGAAGCCCAGCCAGCCGTTGGCCACGATCTGGTTCTGGCGATAGAAGTCGCGCACGAAGCGTGTCGGGTCGAGCACCGCGAACGGCGTGCATACGAGGAAGGCGCCGAGCATCGGCAGCGCGACCCTGCGCAGGGCACGCAGCGACAGCCGCCAGAGGCGCCGGCCGCCCAGATCGTCGCGGTACACGTACCAGCAGGCGACGGTGCCGGGCAGGAAGAGCATGCCGAGGTTGTACTTGGTGCCGGTGGCCAGGCCGGCCGCCAGGGCGCCGGCCAGAAGCGTGCGCGCGCTGCCCCGGCGGGCGGCGCGCACGAACAGCAACAGGGCGAGCAGGCCGAACATGGTGGCCGGCACGTCGGTCACGGCGACGTGCGAGTAGCGCACCGAGAGCGGTTCGACGGCCAGGAACAGCGCTGCGAGCAGGCCCACCGGGCGCGAGAAGGCCTCTTTGCCGAGACGGTAGACCAGGTACACCGACGCGACCCCGCAGGCGACGGCGAGGCCGCGCCCGATCAGGTAGTACGGCGTCGGGTCGGTGAGAAAGGTGGCCGGCGAGGGAAGCCCGGCGCCGTGCGGCGAGATGAAGTGGCTGGCGATCCAGACGGCGATGCCGACCATGTCGAAGAACATCGAGGGGTAGTAGAAGAAGCGCGGATCGGGATGGCCCCGAGCGATGCGCAGGGCGTGCAGCAGCACGACGCGCTCGTCGGGGTCCTGATAGCTGTACGGCAGGCCCCAGCTCACGCCCTTGAGCCGCAGGGCCGCGGCCAGAAGGAGCAGGGCCAGGACCACGACGCCGGCCCAGCCGATCGTGTGCGGCAGCGACGTCAGCGCGGCGAGCATGCGGCGGCCGCCGCGCCGCGCGGCCTTCACGAGCGCCGTGACAACAGGGATGCCCATAGGTCGCGGGTGATTCTATCCCCTTCGCAGCTGAAGGAAAGCCGTTCGCGGGCCGAGCCGCGGCGGGGCGCGCCGACTCGGGTCAGCCCGAGCCGCGGCGGGGCGCGCCGGTCCGGGTCAGCCGACCTCGCTCGCGAAGAACTCGCGCATGATCTCGTCGCCGGCGCTCGTGCCGATGCGCGCCGCGCCGGCGTTGATCAGGCGCAGCACGTCGTCGTAGGTACGCACGCCGCCGGCCGCCTTGACGGCGACCCGCTCGGAGAGCGCGTCGCGCAGGAGCTCGACGTCGTGCACGGTGGCGCCCCCCGGGCCGAGTCCGGTCGAGGTCTTGACGAAGTCGGCGCCGGTGTCCTCGACGATCCGGCAGGCCATCTTCTTGAGCTTGTTCGACAGGTAGCAGGTCTCGACGATGACCTTGACGATGACGAGTCCGCGGCCGTTGTTGACACCGCCCATGCGCACCGCGCGCACGACGCCGGTGAGCTCGTTGCGCACGTAGGTGAAGTCGCCGGAGAGCATGGCCGGCAGGCACATGACGACGTCGATCTCGTCGGCGCCCCCGGCCACCGCGTCTTTGGCGGCCGCGATCTTGGAGCGCATGCCGTCGGCGCCGAACGGAAAGCCGACGACCGTGCAGATCTTGACGTCGGAGTCGGCCAGGGCGCGGCTGCAGAAGCGCACCCAGTGCGGCAGCACGCAGACGGCGGCGAAATGGTACTCGGCCGCCTGCTCGCAGAGCTTCTCGACGTCGTGGACGGTGGCGTCGGGTCGCAGCAGGGTGTGGTCGATCGTCTTGGCGAGTTCTTCAGCGTGCACCGAGCGGACCGTCCCTTTCAGGTACCTTGGGGGCGCGCCGGCCGCGCCTGCCTCGCGGTCGAGTATATCAGAGCGCCCAGGGCAGGCCGACCCGCCCGCAGGCTCGCTCGAGGTGCCCGTCAGAGAAGGTGGTCGACGTAGCGGTCGTCGCGCCGCCAGTGCTTGCGCACCTTGACCCGCAGCGAGAGGTAGACGCGCGCGCCGAGCACGCTCTCGATCTCGGCCCGGGCGCGGCTGCCGATGCGCTTCACGACGTGGCCGCCCTTGCCGATCAGGATCGCCTTCTGAGACTCGTGCTCGACGATCAGGTAGGCCTCGATCTCGACGAGCGAGTCGCCGGGGCGCTCGGCGATCGACTCGACCTGCACGGCGACCGCGTGCGGCACCTCTTCACGGGTGGCGCGCAGGGCCTGCTCGCGAATGAGCTCGGCCACGAGCAGCTCGAGCGGCTGGTCCGAGTCCTCGCCCTCGGGAAAGTAGACCGGTCCCTCGGGCATGGCGGCCACGAGGGCGGCGACGACCTCGGCCAGGCCGTCGCCGCGCAGCGCGCTGATCGGCTTCGCCTCTCCCCCGTCGAGCAGCTCCGCGGCGGCGGCCAGCCGCTGCTTCAGGACGTCGCCCGAGACGGCGTCGACCTTGTTCAGCACGGCGACATACGGGGTGCGAGCAGATGCGACCGCCCGCGCGATGTAGCGGTCGCCGCCACCGGGCGCCTCGGCCGCGTTCAGCATGAACAGAGCGGCATCGACCTCGGAGAGCGTGGCGTCGACCGTGGCCTGCATGCGACGCGTGAGCGAGTCGAAGGGCCGCTGAAAGCCGGGCAGATCGAGCAGCACGAGCTGGAAGCTCTCGCCGGTGACGACCCCGCTGATGCGCCGGCGCGTGGTCTGCGGATGGTCCGACACGATGCTCACCTTGCGGCCGACCAGACGATTGACCAGCGTCGACTTGCCCACGTTGGGCCGGCCCAGCACGGCGACGAAGCCGGAGCGGAAGGGCGCACTCACGGCAGGTCTCGGGGCGAGCGCCCGAGGGCCTGCGCGACCGGTCGCGACGAGCGAACAGGCGTCACGGCAGGTCTCGGGGCGAGCGGAACGGCGCCCGCAGCAGCTCGCTCAGGGCGACCACGCGCGGCTCGCCGGCGCCGGTACCGCCGGCCACGCCGTCGGGCGGCACCACCACGACATCGAGCTCGCCGAACTCGCCGAGCGCCTGCAGGCAGGCGCCGCAGGGCAGCAGCGGGTCGTTCTGCTCGGTGGCGACGGCGAGGGCGGCGAAGCGGCGCTCGCCCGCCGTCACGGCCGCCGCAAGCGCGGAGCGCTCGGCGCACAGGCCGGCCGGATACGAGGCGTTCTCGACGTTCACGCCCAGATAGACGGCGCCCTCCGGGCTGCGCAGGGCGGCCCCCACGTGCAGACCCGAGTAGCGCGCGTAGGCTCGCGCGGCCACCTCTCGCGCCCGCCGCCAGAGCTCGAGCTCGGCGGCGCTGGGCGCCCGCCCGGTCACGATCTCAGCCACGGCGCCACCTCTTCCGTCAGTACAGCGGGTAGAACGCGCGGAAGATGAGCACCGTGAGGCCGGCGCCGAGCAGACCGCCGAGCGCCACCTCGAGCCAGGTGTGGATGCCGGCCTGCACCCGGCTCTGGGCGGTGAGGAAGGCCATGACCAGGGCGATCACCGAGATCGGAAAGTCGAAGGCCGTGCCGGCGGCGATGAACGTGATCGCCACCCAGCCCCCGAAGGCGACGGCGGCGTGGCCGCTGGGCAGGCCGCCGCGCAGCGGCGTGCCGCGCCCGGTCACGGCCTTCACCGCGATCACCACGACGACGAGCAGGAAGACGGTGATCGCGGCCACGTCGATGGGCGTCTGGCGCACCTTGGTGAGCACGGTGTAGGGCACGCCGGTCACCCGGTCGTAGAACACGAGGTAGGCCACGGCAAGGGCGTTCAGGGTGGCCACCAGCACGGCTCCGGCGGCGATGTCCTTGGCGAGCTTGGCGAGCGGGTCGTAGCGCGAGGTGAAGATGTCGATCGCGTACTCGAGCGCCGTGTTCAGCATCTCGGTGATGAAGACGAACGAGATCGCCACGAACAGCGCGACGATCGAGAGACGGTCGAGGTCGAAGAAGAAGGCGGCGACCAGCACGACGATCGCGAGGCCCACGTGGATCTTCATGTTCCGCTGCGTGCGGACGACGTGGATGATCCCCTCGAAGGCGTAGTTGAAGCTCTGCGTGAGCGAGCTCCGGCTGTCGTCAGTCTTGGGCAAGCAGGCGCTCCCAGCTCGAGGCGCCGAGGAGCTCGTCCTGACGCGCGCTCATCTCTCCGCCGTCGGTCTCGTGATCGTAACCGAGCACGTGCAGCGTGCCGTGCACGAGCAGGGTGGCGATCTCGCGGGCAAGCGGTATGCCGGCGCCGCGTGCCTGGGCGGCGGCGCGCGTCGGGCAGACCACGACGTCGCCCAGCAGGCGAGGCACAACGAGGGCATCGTCGCCGGAGCCGGCGGCGTCGGCTTCGTCACCGTCTTCGAGCGGGAACGAGAGCACGTCGGTGACCTCGTCGTGACCCAGATGGTCGCGGTTGAGACAGCGCATGCGGCGCGCCCCCACGAAACGCACGCCGAGCTCGCCGGCGGTCAGGCCCTCGTCGGTCAGCACGCCGGCGACGAGCAACGCCACCTCGCCGGGCTCGAGCGCAAGACGAGTGAGGTTGACGACCTCGATGTCGATCTCGCTCACGGCGTGGCGGCCCCGCGCTCGCCCTCGGCGCGCTCGCTCTCGCTGCGCTCACCGTAGTCCTTATAGGCGGCGACGATGCGCTGCACCAGCTTGTGGCGCACGACGTCACGATGGTCGAAGGTGATGAACGAGATGTCGGGGATGTCGCCGAGCACCTGCGGCACGAGAGCCAGCCCCGATTGGCGGCCGCGGGGCAGGTCGATCTGGGTGACATCGCCGGTCACGACCATGAGGGAGCCGAAGCCGAGGCGGGTGAGGAACATCTTGATCTGCTCGGGCGTGGTGTTCTGGGCCTCGTCTAAGATGACGAAGGAGTCGTTCAGCGTGCGTCCGCGCATGTAGGCCAGCGGCGCGATCTCGATCTCGCCCTTCTCGACCAGCGAAGCCAGCTTGTCGCCGCTCATCATGTCGTAGAGCGCGTCGAAGAGCGGCCGGAAGTACGGGTCGACCTTCTCGGAGACGGTGCCCGGCAGGAAGCCCAGGCTCTCCCCTGCCTCGACCGCCGGCCTCGTGAGGATGATGCGACCCACGCGCTTGTTCGAGAAGGCCTCGACGGCGGCGGCCACGGCCAGGTAGGTCTTGCCGGTGCCGGCGGGACCGATGCCGAAGGTGATCGTGTTGGTGCGGATGGCGTCGACGTAGCGCTTCTGATGCGTGGTGCGCGGCCCGATCTGGCGGCCCCGATGACTCCACACCACGTCGCCGTAGATCTCCGAGGGCTTGCCGTTCTCGCTCACCGCGATGTCGACCAGCGACTCGACGGCGGCGGCATCGACGGGCCGTCCCTGACGGATCACGAGCAGCAGCTCACCGATGACGTTGGCGGCCTGCTCGACGCCGGCCTCGTCGCCGGAGAGGCGCAGCTCGTCACCGCGCAGGGTCACCTGGCAGCGCAGCTCGCGCTCGAGCACCTTCAGGTTGGCGTCGTGCTCCCCGGCCAGAGCCAGGGCCTCGGCGTTGTCGCCGAGCTGGATCGTCTTGCTTGCCATCGTCTCCTCACGGCAGCCCGGCCTCGCCGGGCTGCCCGTTTGCCTAGCCGCCGAGGCGGCCGCGTACCAGGCGGTTGACGAGGCCTCCGTCGGCTCGTCCCGCAACCTTCTTCATGACCGCACCCATCACCTTGCCCATGTCGTTGGCCGACGCCGCGCCGGTCTCGGCGATCGTCTCGTCGACGATGGCCGCGAGCTCCTCGTCGGAGAGCTCCGGCGGCAGGTAGACGGCGATCAGACCCTCTTCGTAGCGCTCCTGCGCCGCGAGTTCTGCCCGGCCGGCCCCGTCGTAGAGCTCGGCGGCCTCGATGCGGCGCTTGCGCTCGCGCTTGAGCACCACGAGCTCGGCGGCCTCGTCGGGCGCCGTGCCCGCGTCGATGCGCTCCTTCTTCAGGGCCGCGGTGAGCAATCGCAGCGCCTGCGTGCGCCGCGAGTCGCCGGCCTTGAGCGCGGTGACCGTGTCGGCCTTGATGCGCTCCTCGAGCGCCCCCGCTTCGCGGATCATGTCGTCCCTCCCGGGCGTCGGCCGCCGAACACGCGCCGACGCAGGTGCCCGACCTGCCCGCCCGAGTCGGAGCCCATGTCGGTGACCACCTTGTAGCCGTTGCCTGCCGCAAGCGCGGCGCCGTGCCCAGCGGCGTTCATGCGACCCGTCCCTTCACGCCATCGCGGTAGAGACTCTCCCCCACCGCCTCGACCAGAAGGCCGCGGGCGGCAGCGCCCGTCAGGTAGTAGCGCACGTAGGTCGAACTGTACCCTCGCAGCCACCCCTCGCGCTCCTCTTCGACGAGCACCGAGGCCACGGCGCCCAGGCAGGCGGCGGCGGCCG
>DATIYD010000269.1:0-5221 GCA_035517975.1 Thermoleophilia bacterium
CCGCCGCAGGTCGCGATCTTGTTGCCGTTGAAGGACAGGACACCGCTCTGGCCCACGGTGCCGGCCGCCCGGCCGGCGCAGGGCCCGGCCGTCCAGCGGCTGCCCAGGGCCTCGGTCGCGTCTTCGACGAGCGCGAGCTCGTGCTCGGCCGCCAGCGGCGCGAGCGCGCCGAGGTCGGCCGGACGGCCGTAGACGTGGACCGGCAGCACGGCTCGCACCGGCGCGCCGCTCGAGCGCTCGACCATGCCGCCGGCGCCGCGCTCGCAGGCCTCGTCCAGGTACGAACGCACGCCCTCGGCGGCCATGTTCATGAAGTCGTCGCAGTCGACGAAGACCGGCTCGGCGCCGGCGTGGCGCACGGCGTTGGCCGTGGCGATGAAGGTGAGCGTCGGCACGATCACGCGGTCGCCGGGCCGCACGCCGGCGGCCAGCAGCGCCATCTGCAGACCGGCCGTGCCGTTGACCACGGCCACCGCGTGGGGCACGTCGAGCAGCTCGCAGATCTGCTCCTCGAAGCGCCGCACATACGAGCCCGCCGACGACACCCAGCCGGTGTCGAGACAGTCCTTGACGTACTGCCACTCGTGACCGGCGAGCACCGGCACGGAGAGGGGCAGGAGGGTCTCAGACATTGTACAGGTCGACCTTGTAGCGGCTCAGGTTGGCCGGTTCGGAGAACCAGGCGACCGTGCGTGCCAGGCCTTCGTCGAGGGACACGGCCGGATGCCAGCCGGTGAGCTCGGCCATGAGCGTGCTGTCGGCGAGCAGGCGCTCGACCTCGGAGCCGGAGGGCCGCAGGCGCTCGTCGTCGCGGACGACCTGCGCCTGCGGGTCCATGAGGGCGATCAGGCGACGCGCGAGATCTCCGATGGAGATCTCGCGCCCGCTGCCCATGTTGACGTCGCGTCCCACGGCGGCGTCGCAGCGGGCGAGGGCGAGGAAGCCGGCGCAGGTGTCGGTCACGAAGGTGAGGTCGCGAGTCGGGCGCTGGGCGCCCAGCCGGATCTCGTGCCGGCCGGCGGCGAGCTGGCCGATGATGGTGGGGATCACCGCCCGGGCCGACTGGCGCGGTCCGTACGTGTTGAAGGGCCGCACCACCGTGACCGGCGTCGCGAAGCTGCGGTAGAACGATTCGGCCAGCGCGTCGGCCGCGATCTTCGTGGCCGAGTAGGGCGACTGGCCCTGGCGGGGATGACCCTCGTCGATGGGCACGTAGCGCGCCGTGCCGAACACCTCTGACGTCGAGGTCACGAGGAGGCGCTGGACACCCAGGTCGCGGGCCGCCTGCAGCACGTTGAGGGTGCCCTGCACGTTGGTGGCGACGTAGCTGTCGGGCGCGTGGTAGGAGTAGGGGATGGCGATCAGCGCGGCGAGGTGGAAGATCACGTCGGTGTCGCGGGCGACGGTCCGCACGCCGTGGGGATCGCGCACGTCGCCGCTCACCACCTCGAGCTCGGCGAGGGTCTCCGGCGGCAGCGTGTCGAGCCAGCCCCACGTGCCGAACGAGTTGTAGAGGGCGAGCGCCCGCACCTGCGCGCCCGCCTGCAGGAGCGCCTCGCTCAAGTGGCTGCCGATGAAGCCGTCGGCGCCGGTCACCAGCACCCGCTTGCCAGCAAGATCCATGTCGCTCCCTGTTCGTGTGGCCGCGCGCGCGAGGGTGGCGGCTTGCGCCGCCCGCTCGCGCCCGTGCAGGTACTATACGAGCGTGCGCCGGGCCTTGTCCAAGAGCCCCGTTCGCGGCCCGTCAGGGCCGGTTGTCGGGCGAGAAGCCGGTGTCGTCGGTCGAGGCGCCCACCTCTTCGGCCTCGCGCGCCGCGAGCTGGGCCTCGTCGCTTTCGGCGAGCGGCCGCCGCCGCCGCTTCGGCCGGCGCAGCGCGCCCCGCATCTCGGCGATCGTGGTCACCTTGAAGAGGATGAGAACGCCGATCAGGAACGGCAGCAGCGCCGCCTTGACCAGCAGGTCGACGACGATCGGCAGGTGCACCTCGATCAGGCCGATCGAGGCCGCAAGCGAGATGCTGTACGTGCCGATCAGCACGATCAGGTTGCGGTTCTCGTAGATGCCGTGGTCCAGGCGCTCCGAGATCACGCGCGCGATCAGGAACATGAAGGCGTAGGCGATGAGCGTCGCCCAGGCCGCCCCGAACATGCCGAAGGGCGGGATCAGCACGAGGTTGACGCCCACGTTGATCAGCGCGGCCGCCCCCGAGATCACGGGCGCCCACCCCGTCTTCTTGCGATGGAAGATCGGCGTCGAGACGACCATGTAGAGGGCGAAGAAGTAGTAGCCGGCGGCGACCACCGGCACGACCGCCACGGCGGCGTGGAACCGCCGGTTGGCCAGCACGAGCAGCAGATCGGGGGCGACCAGCGTGTAGCCGATCGCGAGCGCCGTGACCACCGAGGCGTAGACGGTCGTCAGACGGGGCAGCTTGGCACGCCCTTCGGCGGTGTCGGCCAGGTCGTAGTAGATGGGCGCCCAGGCCGTGTTGATCGCGGCGCAGAACAGGTTCAGCACCATGCTGACGTTGTAGGCGAGCGAGTAGAGGCCGACCTGGGCGGCCGTGCTCAACTGCAGCAGCAGGAACCGGTCGATGTAGGTGAGCGCCCAGGCCGAGAAATAGTGCGGCACGAGCGGCAGGCCGTAGCGCAGCGAGCGCAACGTGAGGCGCCGTGAGAAGCGCGGCTTCCAGCGGCGCACGATGATCACGAGGGCGATCGGCAGCATGACGATGGCGGCCGCGAGGGTGCCCTTGAGCGAGCCGTAGGCGCCCTCGCGCTTGACCACGACGAAGTAGAGGGTGACCGCCGTGTTGATGCTGAAGCCCATGAGCGCGAGGCCGGCGTAGAGCTTCGCGTGGCCCTGCGCGCGGTTGATGGCCTGCTGCATCGCCTGCGGCAGGCCCAGATAGGCGATCAGCAGGCCGATCGACAGGTAGGGGTAGAAGGGGATCGCCCGCGAGCCCGTGATCACGTAGGAGTAGCGCGGCCCCAGGGTGTAGGCGATGACCATGAGCAGACCGCCGAAGGCCATGGTGAACCAGAAGACGTTGAAGAGCAGCTCGCGACGCTGCTCCGCCTCTTCGGAGGTCGAGCGGTAGAAGAGGATCAGCGAGCCCGTCTGGCCGAGGAACATCAGCGTGCCGACCATCGACGCGAGCATGAGCACGAACGACATGATGCCGTAGTCGGTCCGGGTCAGATACGCGGTGTAGACCGGGGTCAGGATCACGCCGACGGCCTTGGTGATCATGCCCAAGAGACCGTAGATGCTCGAATCCTTGAAGACTCTTCTGACTTCTTGACGCATCGCCGTCCGGCAGGGGTTGGGAGCTAGCGGCGAAGGATATCATGCCGGAGGCTGTCAGCCCGGCGCGCCGGCATCGCTGCAGCTGCGAGCGACGCCGTTCCGGCGGGCGCCCGCGGTGTCGAGCAACGCCACTCCGCCCGGCGCTCGGGCCGCCTCTCGCCGCGAGCGCAGAAGAAGGTTGACTCTCGGAAACCTATGGGTATACTGCTTTAGCCCCCGGGGAGTCCGCTCGCGCCACTCTTGGTGCGATGACCAACGGGGAACGTGCTCTTGACACTGGCACGGCGTCTGCGTAAAGTACCTGGTCCCACACAAGGGGATTGCTCTGACGCAGTCATCGAGAACGTGGGGAGTCGAGCGGTAGGCGGATTCACATCCGTGCTTCAGCCACTGAAGCGTCGCCGACTCGGCCCCACAACTCGGGGCCTTGTTCGTGTCTTTGAGAGTGCACACCAGTGCCCACGTGGCACGCGGTCTTTGAAAACTGAACAGCGTGGAAGCCGGTCGGGCTCGTCCCTCGAGTCGACCGGTGGACGTCAGCGAGCCTGTGCACCAGCAGGGTGCACAGGCCATTAGACCCCGTCATGCGGTTCGGGCATTGCTGCTCTACCGGCCTTCGGGCCGGCATAAACGACCGCACGACAACGAGGCAGATCCTGCCTCGTCTTTGAGAGCACAAGCTCTTCCAACGCTTGTCCCGCGGCCTTCGGGTCGCGAGCACCAAGTTGTCTCGGAGAGTTTGATCCTGGCTCAGGACGAACGCTGGCGGCGTGCTTAACACATGCAAGTCGAGCGGAAAGGCCCCTTCGGGGGTACTCGAGCGGCGAACGGGTGAGTAACACGTGGGTAACCTGCCCCAAAGCCCGGGATAACGTTTCGAAAGGAACGCTAATACCGGATGTTGTGCAACCTGCCAAGCGGGTTGTACCAAAGGTAGCTTCGGCCTCCGCTTTGGGATGGGCCCGCGCAGCATTAGCTTGTTGGTGGGGTAACGGCCTACCAAGGCAACGATGCTTAGCTGGTCTGAGAGGACGATCAGCCACACTGGGACTGAGATACGGCCCAGACTCCTACGGGAGGCAGCAGTGGGGAATCTTGCGCAATGGGCGGAAGCCTGACGCAGCAACGCCGCGTGAGCGAAGAAGGCCTTCGGGTTGTAAAGCTCTGTCAGGAGGGACGAAGCCACTCGGGTTAATAGCCCAGAGGGTGACGGTACCTCCAGAGGAAGGTCCGGCTAACTACGTGCCAGCAGCCGCGGTAATACGTAGGGACCTAGCGTTGTCCGGAATTATTGGGCGTAAAGAGCGTGTAGGCGGCTTGTCAAGTCCGATGTGAAAACTCGGGGCTTAACCCCGAGCCTGCATTGGAAACTGTCTTGCTAGAGTCCGGAAGAGGGGACTGGAATTCCTGGTGTAGCGGTGAAATGCGCAGATATCAGGAAGAACACCCGTGGCGAAGGCGGGTCCCTGGGACGGTACTGACGCTGAGACGCGAAAGCGTGGGGAGCGAACAGGATTAGATACCCTGGTAGTCCACGCCGTAAACGATGGGCACTAGGTGTGGGAGGTGTCGACTCCTTCCGTGCCGTAGCTAACGCATTAAGTGCCCCGCCTGGGGAGTACGGCCGCAAGGCTAAAACTCAAAGGAATTGACGGGGGCCCGCACAAGCAGCGGAGCATGTGGTTTAATTCGACGCAACGCGAAGAACCTTACCTGGGTTTGACATGGCCTCGTAACTCCCGGAAACGGGAGCCCTCGCAAGAGCGGGGTCACAGGTGGTGCATGGCTGTCGTCAGCTCGTGTCGTGAGATGTTGGGTTAAGTCCCGCAACGAGCGCAACCCCTGTCCTATGTTGCCAGCGGATAATGCCGGGGACTCGTAGGATACTGCCGGTGACAAACCGGAGGAAGG
>DATIYD010000270.1:0-8301 GCA_035517975.1 Thermoleophilia bacterium
TCGGCGAAGACGCGGGGATCGACGGCGGTGGTCGCCGCGTGGTCGAAGTAGACGGTTCTCATGTCGTGATCGCCTCCACCGAGAGTTCATCGAGACTGATGGCGCCGAGGGCGCCGTTGATCGCGTCGTCGAGCCGCCGCCACACGCGCTGCGAGGCGCAGCTGCCGGCCCGGGCGCAGCCGCCCTCGTCGGGCAGACAGCCGACGAGCGACAGCGGTCCCTCGATAGCGGTGACGATATCGGCCACCGAGATGGCCTCGGCCGGGCGCGAGAGGCGGTAGCCGCCACTCGCGCCCCTCGTGCTGGCCACGAGGCCGCCTTCGCGCAGACGGGCCAGGACTCGTTCGAGAAACGCGGTCGGCATCTCCTCGCGATGGGCGATCTCGGTCAGGGGCACCGGGTCGGTACGGCCGGCCCGCGCGAGGTAGATCATGGCCCGCAGGCCATACTCGCAGCGCGACGAGATACGCAAGGCCGGCCCTCCGTGACGATCGATGAATACCAACAGAAAAGGTCGGGATTATCGTACCACGCTCGCAACGTCGGTCAAACGACGAGATCGTCGATGCGTGAGGCACGACAAGCGGCGACGCCGCCCCAGGCCGGCACGCGGCGACGCCGGGGGGCGACGAGCGGCGACGTCAAGCAGCGACGCCGCCCCTGGGGGCGGCGTCGCTCAAGCCTTCGGGAGTATGCGGGCGGCTTTACTTGGCCAGCGCGTTGGCCACGACCTGCGACATGACCGCAGGGCTGATCCAGCCGGTGTACTCCTGGTAGACCTTGCCGTCGGGCGAGATCACGGCGAATGCCGGCGGCTGGGTGATCTTGAGCTGGGCGAGCACGTCGCCGAGCTCCGAGGCGTGGTGCGCCTCGAAGGAGAAGAACGAGCCCTGCGCCGCGTACTTGGCCTTGATCTGGTTGAAGGCCGTCAGCATCTGCTGGTCCTCGGTGACGCCGGCCACGTAGACGAGGAGGATGACGCCGCGCTTCTCGGCGAGCGGGTTCTTGATGAAGCTGGGCACGTTCTTGCTCTGGGTGTTGACGGTAAGGGTGGGATACCCGGTGATGCCGTAGCTGCCGGCAGTGTTGTAGTTGCCGTTCACCGTGGTCGCGGCGACAGGTGTCGGCGCGTTGGAGGCGAGCACAATGCCTCCGGTCACGATCGCCATGATCGCCGCTCCCATCACGACGATCAAAGCCGCTTTGACGAGGAACGACCGGTACGCGCGCTGGCCACTCATCTTCGCCTCCATAAAGGCTCCACCTTGCCGTGTTCGCTTTCTTATTGAACCTGCAAGTGCAGGTGGGTGCCCTCCCGGCGGTCCTCGGACCGTCCGGAGCCGGGCTCCCGGCGCGTGAGTGTTGGCTCAATAACGCCGCAAATCACGCACAAGGTCGAGCAGTCGGCATGGTAGCAGACCCGTGCTCGTCCCACAAACAAAGTCGGCAGATGGGCGAAATGCTTGAGCTATTGCGCGGCGGAGCCGGACATCAGACCGGCCGCAGGCGCAGCTCCTGGAGCTGGTGCGGGTCGACCAGCGCCGGGGCGCCGGTCATGGGATCGGAGCCCGAGGCGGTCTTGGGAAAGGCGATGACGTCACGGATCGACGACTCGCCGGTCAGCAGCATGACGATACGGTCGAAGCCCAGGCCGATGCCGCCGTGCGGCGGCGCGCCGTAGTCCAGGGCCTCGAGGAACCAGCCGAACGACTCGTCGATGCGCTCGTCGGAGAGGCCGAGGGTGCGCAGGATGCCGCGCTGCAGGGCGGCGTCGGGGATCCGCAGCGAACCCGAGCCGAGCTCGACGCCGTTCAGGACGAGGTCGTACTGAGCCCCGCGCACGCGTAGCGGGTCGCTGTCGAGGTACGGCATGGTCTCGGCGGTCGGCAGGCTGAAGGGATTATGACCGTAGGTCAGCCTGCCGCTCTCGGCGTCGATCTCGAACAGCGGGAACTCGACCACCCAGAGCAGCGACCAGCGCCGCGCCGGCGCCGGCTGCAGGAGCCCGATGAGCGCGGCGCGCAGGGCGCCGAGCACACCGGCGGCCGCGAGCGCCTGGTCGGCGGCGAACACGATCAGATCGCCGGCCCGCGCGGCGCAGCGCTCGACCAGGGCGGCCTGCTCGCCGGTGGCGAGAAACTTGACGATCGGGCCGCGCAGCGCGCCGCCCTCTTCGACTGCGACGTAGGCCATGCCGCCGGCGCCGTGAGACTTGGCTACCTCGGTCAGGGCATCGAGCTGGGCGCGCGACAGGCGGGCTCCGCCGGGCGCCTTGAGCGCCCGCACCACGCCGCCGCCCTCGACCGCCGCGCGAAAGACGCGGAACTCGCTCGCGGCGAAGACGTCGGACAGCTCGACGATCGTGAGATCGTAGCGCAGGTCGGGCTTGTCGGAGCCGTAGCGCAGCATCGCTTCGTCGTAGGTGAGGGTCGGCAAGGGAAGCTCGAGCGGCCCCTGCCCCGCGCTTGCGAAGACGGCCGCCATGAGGCCCTCGAGCAGGGCGCGGATCTCGGGCGCCGACATGAACGACATCTCGACGTCGATCTGCGTGTGCTCGGGCTGGCGGTCGGCGCGCAGGTCCTCGTCGCGGAAGCAGCGCACGAGCTGGTAGTACCGATCGATGCCGGCCACCATCAGGATCTGCTTGAACATCTGGGGCGACTGCGGCAGGGCATAGAAGTTGTGGGGCTGCAGACGCGACGGCACGAGAAAGTCGCGGGCCCCCTCGGGCGACGAGCGCGTCAGCACGGGGGTCTCGATCTCGAGGAACCGCTCGCCGTTCAGGTAGTCGCGCGCCGCCTGGGCCGCGCGATGGCGCAGCTCGAGGCGGCCCGTCATGGCCGCGCGGCGGATGTCGAGGTAGCGGTACTTGAGACGCAGCGTCTCGTCGACGTCGTGGCCCTCGGCGCCCTCGACCTCGAACGGTGGTGTGCGTGCCGCCGACAGCAGCTCGGCGGTAGCTACGCGCACCTCGACCTCGCCGGTCGGCAGGCTCGGGTTCACCGTCTCGGGGTCGCGCGCCACGACGGCGCCGCCGACCGACACGACGTATTCCGGCCGCAGCTCCTCGGCCAGGTGGTGAGCGTCGGGGGCGACCCGTGGATCGAAGACGAGCTGCACGATGCCGGAACGGTCGCGCAGGTCGTCGAAGATCAGGTTGCCGTGATCGCGGCGGCGCGCCACCCAGCCGGCGAGCTTGACCGCGCGGCCGACGTCGGCCGCGCGCAGCTCGCCGGGTAGCGCGTCGCGCATCACGGCTCTCCCCCGCCGCCGTCGCCGAGCGGATTGCCGTTGCCGTTGCCGTGATGGCGATGGCCGTCGAGGTCGTCGTCGCCCAGCCAGTCGTCGAACCAGTCGCCGAGCTCGTCGAGCGCCACGTCCTCTTCGTCGCCGCTCTCCAGGTCGCGCAGGCGCACATCGCCGTCGGCCAGATCGTCGAGACCGACCAGCAGGGCCAGCTCGGCGCCGCTGCGACCGGCCTGCTTGAGCTGGGCCTTCGGGCTGCGTCCGGCGAGGTCGCACTCGGCGTCGACCAGCAAGTCGCGACGCAGGAGCTGCACCAGTGAGAAGGCGTCGGCGCGATCGTCGGGGTCGAAGGCCACCACGTAGACGAGCGGCCCCTCGTCTTCCTGCTCCTCGAGGCCGGCGACCAGCGTGACGCGCTCGAGACCGCTGCCGAAGCCGAAGCCCGGCGTCGGCGGGCCGCCGATCAGCTCGACGAGGCCGTCGTAGCGCCCACCGCCGCCGATCGTGCTCTGCGCGAAGCCGAGCGCGTTGGACTGGTACTCGAACGTCGTGCGGGTGTAGTAGTCGAGCCCGCGCACGAGGCGAAAGTCGAGGACAGGGTCGAGACCCACGCGGCGCAGCAGCGCGAGCACGGTGTCGAAATGCTGCCGGCAGGGCTCGCAGAGGTGGTCGACGATGCGCGGCGCCTGCGCCATGACGGCCCGGCAGCTCTCGACCTTGCAGTCGAAGGTGCGCAGGGGATTGGTGACGATGCGCTCGCGGCACTCGCCGCAGAGCTCCTCGGCGTGAGCCTTCAGGAACTCGCGCAGCAGCTCGACGTAGGCCGGCCTGCAGGCGGCGTCGCCCATGCTGTTCACCGCCAGGGTGAGGTCGCCGATCTCGAGCTCGTCGTAGATCTGGCCGAGCATGGCGATGACCTCGGCGTCGACCAGAGGCTCGTCTGAGCCCAGCGCCTCGGCTCCGATCTGGTAGTGCTCGCGGTAGCGCCCGGCCTGGGGGCGCTCGTAGCGGAACATGGGCGCGTAGTACCAGAGCTTGACCGGCTTGGCCTGCTTGAACATGCCGTGCTCGATGTAGGCCCGGCAGACCGGCGCCGTACCCTCGGGCCGCAGGGTGAGCTCGCGACCGCTGCGATCGCTGAAGGAGTACATCTCCTTGCGCACGATATCGGTGGCGTCGCCGACCCCGCGGGCGAAGAGGCCGGTCTCCTCGAACTCGGGCGTGACGATCTGGCGGAAGCCGTACGAGGTGAAGACGTCGGCCGCGACGGCCACGATGTCGGCGCGCCGCTCGGCGGCCGCCTGCACCAGGTCGTAGGTGCCCTTGGGAGCGCGAGGGGCGCTCACCAGCGGTGCTCCGGGTCGTAGCGCAGCGGCGCGAGGAACGGGTTGAGCGCGAGCTCGCGGCCGAGCGAGGTGTCGGGACCGTGCCCGCAGTGCACGAGCGTGTCGGCCGGGAACCGGCGGATGAGCGCGGCGATCGAGTTGAGCAGGTCGTCGGACGAGCCGCCGGGCAGGTCGGTGCGACCGACGCTGCCCTGGAACAGCGTGTCGCCGGCGAAGAGATGACCCTCGAGGAAGAACGTGTACGAGCCCTCGGAGTGACCGGGCGTTGGGATGGCGGTCAGCGGCAGGACGAGGTCGAGCTGGCGTTCGTCGTCGAGCAGCACGGGGTCGACCGTGACCGCCTGCACCGGAAAGCCGGCGAGCGGTCCCATGGCCGGCCGGCTCAGCAGGCCGGCGTCGGCCGCGCCGACGTAGACGGGCAGCGAGAAGCGCGTGGCGAGGGCTTCGACCGCGCCGATGTGGTCGAAATGGCCGTGGGTGACGAGGATGGCCTCGGGAGTCGCCGGGATCTCGTCGAAGGCGGCGGCGAGGGCGTCGGCCTCGTCGCCGGGGTCGATGACCAGGGCCCTGCCCGCGGCCGCGACGATGAAGCAGTTCGCGGCCAGCGGTCCGAGGGTCAGCATGAAGACTTCGAAACGGTCGGCCATCTGGCGTTTCCTCACTTGGGGCGCGGGGTGGAACGGTTACGCTATCAGTCGCGGACGCCCGCCGTCGAGCGCCGGCCCGACCAGGACCGGCGCCCACCGCGCCGTCGCCGCTTCAGGCACGCGCGGCTTCGCGTTCGCGCCTAGCTGGAGACCACCCGGTAGGCGTCGTAGACGGTGCCGATAGCCTTGAGATTGGCGATCACGTTGGCCACCTGGTGGACGTCGCCGATCTCGAGCACGAAGCGGTCGCGCACGATGCCGTCGGAGAGCGTCTGCACCGTCGCGCCCACGATGTTCACGCCCGAGTCCGACAGGGTCCGTGCGATCTCTTCGAGCAGGTGGTTGCGGTCGAGCGCCTCGATCTGCAGCTCGACGCGGAAGGCCTGCGCCCCGAGGCCCTCCCAGCTGACGGTGGTGAACCGTTCGCGGTTCTTGGCCTGGAGCGCGCGCGCGTTCTTGCACTCGGCCCGGTGGATGGTGACGCCCTTGCCCAGCGAGATGTAGCCGAGGATCTCGTCACCGGGGATCGGCTTGCAGCACTTCGCCATGCGCACGACGATGTCGCTCATGCCCTCGACGGCGATACCGAACTCGCTCGAGGCGGCGCTCGCCGGGGCGCCCGCGTTGGGCTCGGTCGGCAGCATCTCGACCTCGGGCACCGCGGCCTTCTCGCCGCCGCTGCGCTGCAGCACCTTGTTCACCACGGCGCGCACCGGGATGCGCCCCGAACCCAGGGCGACGTAGAGGTCGTCGGCCTTCTGGTAGCCCAGGTCCTTGACGACTCGGGAGAAGACTTCGGACGACAGCAGCTTCTGGGCCGGCAGACCCTGGCGGCGCAGCGTCTCCTGGAGCAGGTCGCGCCCCGAGTGCTCGGAGTCCTCGCGCTGCTCGCGGCGGAAGTGCTGGCGGATCTTCTGGCGGGCGCGCGGCGTGGTGGCGATGCCCAGCCAGTCGCGCGAGGGGCCGCGACTCGAGCGCGAGGTGATGATCTCGATGATGTCGCCCGACTTCAGGCGCGTGTGCAGCGGCACGATACGGCCGTCGACCTTGGCCCCGACGCAGTGGGCCCCGACGTCGGTGTGCACGGCGTAGGCAAAGTCGATCGGCGTCGAGCCGGCCGCGAGGCTCTTGACCTCGCCCTTGGGGGTAAAGACGAAGACCTCGTCCTCGAAGAGGTCGATGCGCAGTGTGTCCATGAACTCGCGCGGGTCGCCGGCCGTCTCGGACTGCCACTCCATCATCTGGCGCAGCCACGCGAGCTTGTCGGCCGGCCGGTCGCCGTCGCCCTTGGCCTTGTAGAGCCAGTGCGCCGCGACGCCGAACTCGGCCGTCTGGTGCATGTCGAACGTGCGGATCTGGATCTCGAGCGGCTTGCCGCCCGGCCCGATCACCGTCGTGTGCAGCGACTGGTAGAGGTTGAACTTGGGCATCGCGATGTAATCCTTGAAGCGCCCCGGGATGGGTTTCCAGACCGCGTGGATCACGCCGATCGCGCCGTAACAGTCCTTGACCGTGTCGACCAGCACGCGCAGCGCCGTCAGGTCGAAGATCTCGTTGAACTCCTTGCCGCGGCGGCTCATCTTCACGTAGATCGAGTAGAAGTGCTTGGCCCGGCCCGTGATCTCGGAGCGCACGCCTACCTTGGAGAGCTCGTCCTCGAGAAAGCGGGCAGCGTCGGCGACGTAGTCCTCGCGATCGGCGCGGCGCTGCGACACCATGCGCTCGATCTCGGCGTACTTGCGCGGATGCAGGGTCGAGAAGGCGAGGTCTTCGAGCTGCCACTTGACGCTGTTGATACCCAGCCGGTGCGCCAGCGGCGCGTAGATCTCGAGCGTCTCCTTGGCCTTCTGGATCTGCTTCTGCTTGCCCAGGTAGCAGAGCGTGCGCATGTTGTGCAGGCGGTCGGCGAGCTTGATCAGGATGACGCGGATGTCCTCGGCCATCGCGACGATCATCTTGCGGTAGTTCTCGGCCTGTTCTTCTTCGGTCGAGGTGAAGCTGATCTTGGTCAGCTTGGTGACGCCGTCGACCAGCATGGCGATCTCGTCGCCGAACTGCTCCCTGATCTCCTCGATCGGGGTGTCGGAGTCTTCGACCACGTCGTGCAGCAGGGCGCCGGCGATGGTGGCGTCGTCGAGGCGCAGCTCGGCGCAGATGAGGGCCGTGCCGACGGGATGGTTGATGAAGTCCTCGCCGCTCTTGCGGCTCTGCCCGCCGTGCTTGACGCAGGCGAGCTCGAAGGCGCGCGTGATGAGCTCGTCGTCGAGGTCGGGGTTGTAGACCGCGACGGCGGCGAGCACGCGGTCGAGCAGCTCACGCTGCTGCTCGGCCTCGGGGACGAGCGCCCTTAGAGGCGGATGCTCAGACAGCGCCTGAGGAATGTCGTCGTGTGGAATCGTTCGTGCCATCGGCGGTACGTGTCGGAGGTGGCGAGGTCGACCTTGCCCTCCGCCTTTCTGACTCCCTTCTTGCCGTCGCCGTCTGCCAGCAAACCGGCCTCGGCCAGCGTGGTCCAGGCGGCGGCCAGCGTGGTGAGGCTGCCGGCCGGGCCGGAATCGAGCAGCGCGCCGGCCGGATCGCCGCCCTCGCCGCCGGCCGCGAGGGCCCGGTAGAGCCGTCGGCAGGCCGCCTCGAGGTCGTAGGTGTCGGCCACGACCGCCTTCGTGAAGTCTACCTCACTCTCGCCCCACAGGACCCAGACGCAGGCGGCCGGGGCCACGGCCGAGAGGATCGCGCCGAAGAGGCCGCCGTCGAAGGGAGGATCGACGAAGGCCACGTGGTCGAAGGCGCCCACGAGCTCGGGGTTGGCGGCGGCGACCACGACGTCGGCCATGACGACGTCGGGCGCCTCGGCGCCCCCGTCGCCACACACGGCCGTGCCGAGGCGCGCCGGCAGGCAGGCGTCGTGCAGGTAGAGCGCGGAGCGCCCGAGCTCCCCGAGGCAGGTCTCGCGGGTGAGCAGCGGCCGCCGTCGCGGGACGTCGGCGACGAGCACGAGAAGCCTTCCCCCCGCCGCCACGAGCGACGAGAGGCTCGCGCCGACGGGGCGGCGGGGGGGGGGG
>DATIYD010000271.1:0-3790 GCA_035517975.1 Thermoleophilia bacterium
CAAGGAAGAGCAGGAATACAGCGACGCCATCGAGGCCGACATCCGCTGGCTCGGGTTCGACTGGGGCGAGCACCTCTACTTCGCCTCCGACTACTTCGAGCAGCTCTACGAGTGGGCCGTCGACCTGATCGAGGCCGGCAAGGCCTACGTCGACGACCTGTCGGCCGACGAGATCCGCGGATACCGGGGCACGCTCACCGAACCCGGCCGCGAGAGTCCGTGGCGCGGCCGGTCCGCTGCCGAGAGCCTCGATCTCTTCGGGCGCATGCGCGCCGGCGAGTTCCCCAACGGGGCGCGCGTGCTGCGGGCCCGCATCGACATGGCCGCCCCCAACATCAACCTCCGCGATCCGGTGCTCTACCGCATCCTCCACGCCGAGCATCCGCGCACAGGCGACGCGTGGTGCATCTATCCCACCTACGACTTCGCCCACGGGCAATCCGACGCGATCGAGGGCATCACCCACTCGCTCTGCACCCTCGAGTTCGAACCGCACCGGCCGCTCTACGACTGGCTCATCGACAACCTTCCGGTGCCGTCGCGACCCCACCAGTACGAGTTCGCGCGGCTCAACCTGACGCACACCGTCATGTCCAAGCGCGTGCTCCTGCGCCTCGTGAACGAGGGGCACGTGCGCGGCTGGGACGATCCGCGCATGCCGACGCTGTCGGGGCTGCGCCGCCGCGGCTTTCCCGCGCAAGGCATCCGCGACTTCGTGACGCTGGTCGGGGTCGCCAAGGCCGACAACGTGGTCGAGGTGGAGATGCTCGAGCACGTCGTGCGCGACGTGCTCAACCGGGCGGCCCTTCGCCGCTTCGCGGTCCTCGACCCCCTCAAGGTCGTCATCGACGACTATCCCGAGGGGCAGGTCGAGGAGATGGAGGTGCCCAACAACCCGGAGGACCCGTCGGCGGGCAGCCGCCGGGTGCCCTTCAGCCGCGAGCTCTGGATCGAGCGCGACGACTTCATGGAGGAGCCGGTGCGCAAGTTCTTCCGCCTCGCTCCCGGCCGCGAGGTGCGGCTGCGCTCGGCGTACTTCGTGACCTGCCGCGAGGTCGTCAAAGATGCCGCCGGCACGATCGTCGAGCTGCGCTGCACCCACGATCCCGCCACGCGCGGCGGCGACGCCCCCGACGGCCGCCGCCCCAAGGCGACCCTGCACTGGCTGTCGGCGGCTCACGCCGCGCCCGCCGAGGTGCGCCTCTACGATCACCTCTTCCTCAGCCCGCATCCCGGGGCCGGCGACAACGAGCTCTTCGACGACCTGAACCCCGACTCCGAGACAGTGCTGCGCGGCTGCCTCGTCGAGCCGTCGCTCGCCGGCTTGCCGGTCGGCGAGACCGTGCAGTTCGAGCGCCTGGGCTACTTCTGCCCCGATCCCGACTCCGCGCCGGGTGCGCTCGTGTTCAACCGCGCGCTCACGCTCAGAGACACCTGGGCGAAGCTCCAGGCGCAGGGGCGACAGGACGCCTGAGCGCAGCGCTGGCGGCGCCGGATCGCCGCCGGCCGCGACGCCGCTCGACCGCCGGCCGCGACGCCGCTCGGCCGCCGGCAGCGCCGCCGCTCGGCCGGCCCCGACGCGCACGACGTTTGAGGACCGTGCCCTCGCGCGGTAGACTTTGAGACTGGGCGTATCGCTGGCGAGTGGCCTAATTGGCAAGGCACCTGACTCTGGATCAGGGGATTGAAGGTTCGAGTCCTTCCTCGCCAGCCACTCCCTGCCCCTTCTCCGCCGGCCAGCAGTCTTCTTCTCGTTGCCGACCTCCATCCGGGGCCCCGCCTGATTCTCCGCCACCGGTCTCAGTGAGATCCCCCGGGCGCCTTCCTCAGTAGGCGAAGATGCAGGAGCGCGTGCCGCCGCGCATCGTGCCGATCGCGCAGGCCGGACGTCTTGCGTGGTCCAGCAGGCGCAACAGCCGGACCATGTCGGCGCGCGACACCGAGACGCAGCCCTGCGTGTAGCCAGGGTCGAAGATATGGACGAAGATCGCCGTGCCGCGGCCGTACACGCGGGGGTTGGGACGCGCGTTGTAGCCGCTCGAGAAGGCGAACTCATACTGTACCGGGGCGTCGGCCAGGCGCTCGCCGTCGATGGCGTGCGACGTCTCGACCCAGGTGTTGTAGGTGGCGTTGCGCTCCGAGCTCCACCACGAACGGGGAGTGATGCGCCGGTATGCCATGTGCAGGCCCGCCGGCGGCCTGCGGTGCGTGCCGAAGACAAACCCCGGCAGGCGCCAGATGCCGGTGGGCGTCGTGCGCGAGCCCGCCCGGCGCAGCAGGCCGTCGATGAGCCCACGAGACCCGAGGCGCGTGCGCACGGCCAGCCTTCTGACCCAGTCGCCGTCGCGGTAGTCGAAGAGTCGCAGCATCCCGTCGCGCGAGCCGAGCCTGGGAGCCGTGACGACGATGAGTTGCCGTGCGTTCAGACGGCTCGCCATGCGCTCGGGAAGGGTCGTGGCGCCGTTGCGATCCCAGATCGGGGCATCCGGCCCGGCGGTGACCGTCATCGTGGCGCTCCACGCCGACCAGGTCTCCGCGGGATCGCCTTGTCCGTAGACGGCGCGCAGGCGCCACGTCCCTGGCGACGGAAGGCTGACCTTCGCCGCATACCGCGAGGCGCTCGCCTGATCGGCGATGGTCGTCGCGACGGTCCGGCGCGGGGCCCAGCGTCCCTTCTCGAGTCGGTAGCAGACCAGCGCCACCGGCGGCTGGCCGGCGCCTTGCTGGGGTTGCAGCGCCCCGCCCGCCTGAAAGGCGCTCGCGCGGCCGACGGTCGAAGGCACTACGGGCGCGCCCAGGTCGGGTCGTGAATCGACGGCGATCTGAGCCTCTGCCGGCGCGAGATCGGCGCTGCCCTCGAACGCGATCTGGTAGAGGGTCTGACTGTGGGCTTCGTCGGGTGTCACCTGAGCCGAGAACTCACCGGAGGCGTCGGTCGTCACGTCGGTGAGCTGCGACCAGGTCGCGCCGTTGGTCGACGACGTCAGCTCGAGGGCCACGCCGGCGACGGGACCGCTCGCGGTCGAGAGCTGCCCGGCGAGCGTCGTCGAGCCCCCGTAGTCGATCACGGCTGGTGTCGCCGAGAGGCTCAGGCTGGTGGCCTGGGGCGCAGCGCCCCGGTACGCGGCGCGGGCCGGGGGGACCGCGGTCAGGACCGCGACACAGGAGAGAACGACCAGCACTCCGGGGAGCCACTTGATCGGACGGTTCCGGCGGGCTCCGCCTTCGCCTACGGACCGGCGCGCTCCGCTATCGCCTACGTACCGGCGTGCGACGCTTCTGCCCACGGTGCCCTCCACTGTCGCTCCGCATCAGCCGTGGCTGGATTCCTCACGCGCCCGCACTGTACATCAGCAAGACGTGCCGACGGGGCGGATGAAGGCCGGACTCGGCTCCTTCAGGCGCTTGCGCCGCGGGGCGGCGGCGCCCCGTTCGACCCCTCTAAGCGGCCGACCGCAGCCTGCGCGCGTTCGTGAGCTGGTGGACGGAGTCGACCACCAGCGCGCTCGGCTCGCTCTTTCAGGCCGAGCAGCAGGCGGCGCATCATGGGAAAGTCGCCGAGCTCGAAAAGGATCACGGTGACGAGGGCCATCGCGGGGCGGTCCCAGTCGTTGTGCTGCTTGAGCCTCGTGATGAGCCGCGTACGGCCGCCCTCGAGCGGGACGAGCTTCCACGACCACGTGCTGTCCGGCTTTTCCCAGAGAAGCCACTCGTCGGTCTCGAACGCCCTGATGCGGAAGGCGGTCGTCTCGGTCACCGTGGCAGCCATCGGCACCCAGTCGCCGACCCG
>DATIYD010000272.1:0-19203 GCA_035517975.1 Thermoleophilia bacterium
CCGTCGCGAGGAGCTCGAGGCGCTCGAGACGGTCGGCGGGCGATAGGCTCCCGGCGTGGGGCAGTGAGCGCCGTCTTGTTGCAACTTGCAACAAACGGACAGCGCCGGCGCTGACATGCCAGGGCCGCCAGCCGACCGAAACGCGCCCCCCGGGCCACCGCTCGGCCTCCTGTAGACTGTCGCGGTGCTCACCATCCTCGTCGGCCTGCTCTCTGCCTTCTCGTACGCCTCGAGCGACATGCTGTCGCAGCGCGTCACCCGCGCCTCGCGCGCGCTCGCCCAGGTGGCCTGGGTGCTCGTCACCGGCACGGTGATCATCGTGCCGGTCGCGCTGTTGATCGACGGGTTGCCGACAGGCGACGCGCAGTGGCGCGCCGCCGGCATCGCCGCCGTGGCGGGCGTGACCTACGTCGCGGCGTTCTCCTGCCTGCTGCGTGCCCTGAACACCGGCGACCTGGGCCTGGTCTCGGCGCTGAACGCGTTGCAGGGCGCGTACGCGACCGGCTGCTTCGTGCTGCTCGGCGAGCGCATGACGCCCCTGCTCGGCCTGTCGCTTGCGCTCTGCGTCTGCGGCGCCGCGCTGACCTCGATCGAGCATCGAGCGCGAACGGCGCGGGGCGTGCCGTGGGCGCTGGTCTCGGGGCTGCTGTTCGGCGGCGTGCTCGTGCTCTACAGCTACGCTCACGCCCTGAGCTGGCTCTCGCAGGCGGCGATCTCGCGGTCGGTGTCGCTGGCCGTCGCCTTGCCGCTCGCGCTCCTCACCGGCGGCCTCGCCGTTCCGAGCCGCCTGCGCCCTGTAGCCATCGGCGCCGGCGTCCTCGAGCTCGGCGGCCTGTCCTGCTTCACCCTCGCCATCGCCATGGGCCCGCCCACCGTGGCGGCGATCGCCACCACGCAGTTCGGCACCTTCGCCGTGATCCTCGGTGTGGTGCTGCTGCACGAGCGGCCGAACCGGCACCAGTGGGCCGGCATCGCCTGCACGCTGGCCGGCGTGACGCTGCTCGCCGCCGCCGTCTGATCGGGGACGACCCGCTGGAGCGCCGGCCCCATCGGAAGTTGCCGCCCCGGCCCGACCGGGCGATTGCCGCTGCGGCCGGACTGGGTGAGTCGCAGGTGTTTCCGGCCGCCCCGCCGCGTGCGGTCGCGCGCGTTGCCGTGTACCGTGTAGGGCAGGAGCGACCGCGGCAAACGGCGAGAGGACCATCGCAGGCGTGAGTGACTTCTTCGGAGGAGAACGGCGCCCCGGCGAGCCCGGGGCCCGCATGGAGCGGCGGCGGGAGTCGCGCCGGCGCTCGCGCCGGCGCCGTATCTTCGCGCTCGTCGTCGTGGTGCTGCTGGCGCTCGCCGTCGCGGCCGCCGTCCTGCAGCCGTGGCACTGGGCGGGCCTCACCGGCTCGCCGTCGGCGGCGGCGACGACGCCGGCGCAGCCGGGCGTCGCCGCCGCCGTGAGCCCCGCCGCGAGTCCCACGGCGAGCTCGCCCACGGCCGTCCCCAGCCGGAGCTCTTCACCGAGCGCCACGAGCTCGCCGGTCGATGGGGGTGGCGGTGGCGCCGCGATCGTCGCGCCGGCGATCGTGCGCGACCTCGTGCCGTACGGCCCGCAGCGCAGGGCGGAGATGGCCGCCTTCAGCAAGCGCCACTACGGGCAGGACACCTGGGTCCTGCATCCGCGGGTGATCGTGCTGCACTACACGGCGACCGACACCTACGGCTCGGCGCACGCCACCTTCGCCGCCAACGCCCCGGCCCTCGGCGAGCTGCCCGGCGTCGCGGCCCACTTCGTGATCGACGAGGACGGCACCATCTACCAGCAGGTGCCGCTCGACGTGCGCTGCCGGCACACGGTCGGCCTCGACTGGTGCGCGGTGGGCATCGAGTTCGTGCAGCCGGCGAGCTCGGGACCGACCCAGGCCATCGCCCAGATCTTCGCCCGGCCGCGGCAGATCGCCGCCGGCCTGCGGCTGGTCGCCTGGCTGCAGGCCCGCTACGACCTCTCGACCGACGACGTCATCGGCCACGCCATGGCCAACTCGTCGCCGTTGTTCAAGGATCTGCTCGGCCAGCGCAACGACCACGTCGACTGGAACGCGGCCGCCGTGACGCGCTTCCGCAAGGCTCTGGTCAGCGCCGAGTAGGCCGGCGCGAGCCGGGTGAGGCCTCAGCGGCCCTCGTGCAGGGCGATCAGGTCGCTGTAGATGCCGTAGGCCGTCTGCTCGGGAAGGGCGCCGTGCTCGGCGATCTGGACCGTGCCCATGAGATCGGTGTGCAGCAGGACCGAGAGCGTCGAGCCCCCCGCGCTGTACAGCGGGTGCTCCGGGTCGAGCTCGGTGAGGCGAACCTCTCCGTGCACATGGCCGCTCGCCTCGCCGGCGTTCGCCCCATCGCCCGCCACGCTGCCCACCCCACCGGCCGCGACCCCACCGGCCGCGTCGCCGCTCCGCGCGGTGCAGAGCACCCGCAGCCGGCGGCCGGCTCGCCGCGCCGCGGTCACGCGCTCGGGCGTCACGTCGCGGATCGAATCCTTGGGCACGTCGTCGGGCGTCATGCCGGCGTCCATCAGCACGTTGGCCAGGGCGGCGACCTTGGCCGCGGCGTCGTGGCCGTCGATGTCGTGCGAGGGGTCGGCCTCGGCGTAGCCGGCGGCCTGGACCTGGGCGAGGGCGGCGGCGAAGCCGCCGCCCTCGCCCATCGCGTCGAGGATGAAGTTGGTGGTCGAATTGAAGACGGCATCGAAGCCGAGCAGCCGGCAGTCGGGCAGGCAGGAACGGAAGAGATTGAAGACGGGACAGCCGTCCATGACCGCGCCCTCGAAGAGCAGCCGCCGGCCGTTGGCCGCGGCCAGGCCGGCCAGCCGCCGGTAGTCCCAGGCGATCGGTCCCTTGTTGACCGTGATCGCGTCGGCGCCGTGGCCGAGCGCCGCCTCGAGGTGCGCGATCGCCAGGCGGCCGCCGTGAGGGTCGAGCGGCGTGGCCTCGACCAGGACGTCGGCGCCGCTCGTCGCGAGGAGGTCCACGCCCGGCCTGACCGGCTCGGGGAACGCTCGCCGGCCGGCATCGGGGCCGGTGGCCAGCTCGAGCGCCTCGGCGGCCGAGACCCCGGCGGGCGCCAGCAGGCTGCCGTGCCCGGCGGTCCCGATCGCGACGAAGCGCAGCCGCAGGCCGTGGCGCTTCGCGAGCTCGTCGTCGTTGCGGGCGACGAGCTCGCAGAGCCGCCGCCCGACGTTGCCGAAGCCGAGCAGGCAGACCCGGCGCGTGACGAGCTCGGTCATCGCCTCGGCCCCGTCCGCACAGCCGGCCCCGTCCTCACGGTCGTCCCGCCCATACAGCGGCTCGCTCCTCCTAGCCGGCCGTGGCCAGGCGGCGCACGCCCTCGAGCAGGCGCTCCACCTCGCCCTCTGTCGTGTACGGCGCAAGGCCGGCGCGCACCAGTCCGCCGCGCTCGGCCAGGCCGAGGCGCTCGACCAGGCGCACGGCGTAGAAGTCTCCGTCCCAGAGGAACAGGCCCTCGTCGCCGAGGCGGCGGCAGGCCTCGTCGGGACGCACGCCGTCGATCGTGAAGGCCACGGTCGAGGTGCGGGGATGGTCGTCGGGCGGTCCGTAGACGGTCACCCCGGGGGTCGAGCGCAGGCCCTCGATCAGGTGGTGAGCCAGCGGCTGCTCGTGGGCCTCGGCGGCCAGCATGCCGGCCACGATCTGGCGGCGGCGGCCGTCGAGACCCTCGAGGCGAGCGGCGAGCACCGGCTCGGCGGCGACGCGACGCAGGTGGTGGCGGCCCAGGTCGGCGATGAAGTCGACTGCCGCGCCGGCGCCGACGATGCCCTCGTGGTTGAGCGTGCCGGTCTCGAACTTGAACGGCGGCTCGCGAAGCTGCGTGCGCAGGCGCAGGGCGCGCACCACCTCGGCGGTCTCGCGGCGCGCGTAGAGCACGCCGACGTGCGGCGCGAAGAACTTGTAGGCCGAGCAGAGCAGAAAATCGCAGCCCAGGGCGGCGACGTCGATCACCCCGTGCAACGCATAGTGCACGGCGTCGATCACGGTCAGCGCGCCGGCCGCCCGCGCCATCGCGACGACCCGCTGCACGTCGTTGATGGTGCCCACCGCGTTGCTCGCCCAGACGGCGGCCACGATCCGCGTGCGCTCGTTCAGCAGGCGCTCGAAGACGTCCCAGGCGATGGTGCAGGTCTCGGGATCGACGGGCACCTCGCGTACGACCACGCCACGGTCCTGGAGCGACAGCCAGGGGCCGCGATTGGCCTCGTGGTCGAGCTCGGTGATGAGGATCTCGTCGCCCTCTTTCAGGTCGTGAGCGAGGCTGTGGGCGAGCAGGAAGTTGAGCGTCGTGGTGTTCGCTCCAAAGGCGACCTCGTCCCAGTCGCAGCCGAGGAAGTCGGCCAGGGCGTCGCGCGCGTCGGCCAGCAGGTGGTCGGTCTCGATCGTGGTGGCGAAGAAGCCGTGGATGTTGGCGTTGTGGTACAGGAGGTAGTCGCTCACCGCGTCTGCCACGCGCTGCGGCACCTGGGTGCCGCCGGGGCAGTCGAAGTAGGCGACGGGAAGGCCGTCGATCGTGCGCTGCAGGGCGGGAAACTGCCGCCGCACGTAGGGGACATCGAGCTTCATGGTGTCGCGGCTCCTCGGGCGCTTGCCGGCCGGTCGGGGCGGGCGCCACTCGAGCGGCGATCACCCCGGTGGCGGCGCGGGGATCGGCCCTGCCGCCGCGACTAGTCTACCGTCTCGGCATCGGCGGCGCGGGGCGCGTCCTGGGGGTGAGCGGCTCCGTCGCCGACGAGACGCTCGGCGGGCGGGTCGCTGGGCGACCAGGGAGCGAGCGGCAGGCGCACGCGGAAGCGCGCGCCCTCGCCCGGCGCCGTGTCGAGCTCGACCGTGCCGCCGTGAGCCTCGGCGATGGCCGCCACGATCGAGAGACCCAGGCCGGCTGTGCCCTCGCCGCGGGCGCGCGACCCTTCGGGCCGGTAGAAGGGCTCGAAGGCACGCGCGGCCACATCGGCCGGCATGCCGACCCCGTCGTCGCTCACCTCGAGGAAGGCCAGACCGTCGGTCGTTCCGGTCGTGACCTTCACGCGGGCCGAGGGACCGGCGTGGCGCAGGGCGTTCAGGACGAGGTTGGCGATGACCTGCCGAAGCCGGCTCTCGTCGCCCGGGACAACGACCGGGCCGCTCTGCTCGAGCGTGATGTCGCGCTCCGGCTCGACGATGCGGGCGTCGGCCACCGCGTCGGCGGCGAGCTGCGTGAGGTCGACCGGAGCGCGCTCCAGAGCGCGACCCTCGTCCAGGCGCGCGAGCAACAGGAGATCCTCGACCAGGACGCCCATGCGGGCGGCTTCCTGCTCGATGCGCCGCATGGCGAGATCGAGGTCTTCGGGGCGCTCCCTGGCGCCCCGGCGGAACAGCTCGGCGTAGCCGCGGATGGAAGAGAGCGGCGTGCGCAGCTCGTGCGACGCCTGGGCGAGGAACCGCCGCAAGGCGTTCTCGGAGTTCTGGCTGCGGGTGAAGGCCGCTTCGATCTGGGCCAGCATGGCGTTCAGCGCGAGGCCCAGCCGGCCCACCTCGGTGCGCGAGTCGGCGTTCTCGACGCGCTGCGTCAGGTCGCCGGCCGCGATCGCTCCGGCCGTGGCCGCCATGTCGTCGAGCGCGCGCAGCTCGCGGCGCACGATCCACCAGGCCAGCAGTCCGAGCCCGACGAGCACGGCGAGGGTGACGCTGGCCTCGATCAGCAGCAGGCGCTGCTGGGTCTGGGTCACCTCGGTCAGGGGAATCGCAGCGACCAGCGTGTACGACGACCCGCTGCTGGCGCTGGTGACGGTCTCGGCGAGCACGCGGAATCGCAACGAGGAGCGGATGGCACCCGTCGTCAGGGTCGTCTGGCCGCCGTCGCTCGTGACCGTGCGGGTCAGGCCGGCCGGCAGCGACGGCGTGGCGGACGCGCCTCCGTAACCGAAGGAGACGTGAGCGAGGTTCTGGCCACTGCTGTCGATGATGCAGCCGTAGGTGCCGGGGGGCAGGTTCGCGTCGCCGTTGGGGCCGGCTTGGGGCACGCCGGGAAAGTCGGAGCTCTGGTGGTTGAGCTGGTACAGCACGGGGTTGACGGCCGCCTCGAGCTGCTGGTCGACGCGGTTCAGCAGGAACGACTGCAGCGACAGGTAGGTCACCCCGTCGGCCACGAGCAGGCCGATGGCGACCAGGCCGACCAGGGCGAGCAGGAGTCGCAGGCGCAGCGACACCGGGTGCTTTCCTTCCCGCTCTATTCCTGCGCGTCGCGCAGGCAGTAGCCGAAGCCGCGCACGGTGTGGATCAGCGGCGGCCCGGTGGGATCGAGCTTCTTGCGCAGGTAGCTGATGTAGATCTCGACGACGTTGGCGTCGCCGGCGAAGTCGTAGTTCCAGACGTGGTCGAGGATCTGCGCCTTGGAGAGCACGCGGCGGCGGTTGAGCATGAGGTAGCGCAGCAGCTTGTACTCGGTCGCGGTGAGATCGACGCGGGTGCCGGCGCGGCGCACCTCGTAGGTGTCCTCGTTCATCTCGAGGTCGGAGTAGACGAGGACCTGGTGGTCGTCGCCGTCGTCGCGGCGCGTGCGTCGCAGGATGGCGCGGATGCGCGCGACGAGCTCCTCGAGGCTGAAGGGCTTGGTCATGTAGTCGTCGCCGCCGAGCGTGAGGCCGCGGATCTTGTCGTCGGTGCCGTCGCGGGCCGTCAGGAACAGCACGGGCGTGGAGGGCGACTCGGCGCCCATGCGGCGCGCCACCTCGAAGCCGTCCTGATCGGGCAGCATGACGTCGAGCACGACCAGATCGGGGCGAAACGAGGCTACGGCGGTGAGGGCGGCCCTGGCCGTGTGGGCGACTTCGACCTCGAACTGCTCGTAGCGCAGGGCGAGGCCGATGAGGTCGGTCAGACTCTCCTCATCGTCGACGACCAGCACCTTGGCGTGCTCGCTCACCGTGCGCCTCCTCGTCTCGTGGCGACCGCGCCGGTGCCCCGGCAGGCCGCTCCTCTTGCGGGATTGTACGGCCAATGTCTGTGCAGATGCTGAGAAGTCACTGTGACATGCGTATGCATCGTCGCCGCTTGCGGTAAACCGGCGCGGGCGCACGGCCCGTAACTGCTCGACGGCGCGGCCGTCTAGCGTACGATAGACGGACGGCGGGAATGACCCGCCCGACCTGCGACCTCGAGCGAGATGCAACCGGCTGCCACCGATTCCGCACAGACCCTGCTGGGCCGCGCCTTTCGTGTCCTCTGCCTGGAGTGGGCGGCGGCGGCGCCCGACGGCGCCGCCGCCGTCGAGCTGCGTGCCCGTATCGAGCGGCTGACCTCGCTCGGCGTCGACGTGGCCCTGGTGGCGCGGGCGGGGATCGACGACGTCGATCCCCGCCTCTGCGCGCGGCCCGACGTCGAGGGTCGTCTCTTCCTGCTGCTCTCCGCCGGCGCCGAAGCGTATGTGCTGGGCCCGGCCGGCCCCCGCCTGATCGAGCGTCGTCTCGTGACGCACGAAGAGGACGAGCGCCTGACGCGAGCCGTCGAGACGGTGCACGACGACCTCGCCGCGGTTGGCCTCGCAAGCCGGGTCGCAGGTGGCGATCGCTGGCGCCGGCGCCTCGCCCTCGCCCGGCCGCGCGCGGGCAGCTTCGCCGAGAGTCTGGCCGCCGCCGGCATCGGCGAGCCGCGCACCCTGGTGCAGCGCGCGGAGCGGCTCACGCACGAGGCCGGCGTGCCGCGACCGCGCATCACCTGGCACGACGGCCGTCTCGAGTTCGCGCTCACCGACTTCGCCGACAGCATGCGCTGGCTGGTGCAGTGGATCGTGCGCTATCGCGACTACGACGCCCACGAGGTGCTCGTCGTGGGCGACGACTTCTCGCCCGACGGCGGCGAGACGGCGGCCCGCCTCATGATCCCCGAGCTGCACGGCGCCGCCTTCGCCTCGGTCGGACCCGCCGCCCAGGACGGCGCTGCCCGCTCGGTGGTGTATCTCGGTGGCGGTCCGGTCGCCGTGCTCGGTGTGCTCGACGAGCAGATCGAGCTGCGCGAGGCCCAGGTGCTGGCGAGCTTCCCGGCGCCCAACGCCGAGGGCGGGTGGCTGTTCTCGGTCGAGGGTTTCGACCCCTTCCGCGAGCGCGAGGTCGAGACCTGGCTGACCGTGGCCAACGGCGAGACGGGCACGCGCGGCTCGCTCGAAGAGGGCTCGCCGGCCTCGACGCCGGCCACGTTCGTGGCCGGCGTCTACGGCGACGACACCGGCGAGCTGCACATCCGCCAGCCGGTCACGGCGCCCGACTGGCTCTGCCTGCGCCTGCTGGTCGAGGGCATGCCGCTGAACATGACCAACGGCGAGGTGCTCGAGCACCGGCGGGTGCTCGACTTGAGCCAGGGCATCGTCTATCGCTACTGGCGCCAGCGCGACCGGGTGGGGCGCACGGTGCGGGTGCGCACGGCGCGCTTCGCCTCGCTGGCCGACCGCTCGATCATGGTCCTGCGTGCCGAGGCCAGTCCCGAGGACTTCTGCGGACGCCTGGTGTGGGAGGCCTGCGTCGGCGTCTCCCATGCCGGTGGTCCCGTCTACGAGGCCGCCCTCGAATCGCTCGACGGCAGCGGTTTTGTGACCCGCACCAAGGGCCGCAAGGGAGGCGGTCACGCCATGGCGGTCTCGACGCGACCGGCCGCCGGTTCGCCGGTGGCGCGTTACCTCGAGCACTCGCGCGACGTCATCGGCGGCCGGCTCGATTGCGACGAGCCGGCCACGATCGACCGCATCGCGGCCGTCGTCTCGTCGCCCAGCCGGCCGCCGACCGCCGCGGCCGCCCTGACCGTGCTCGAGCGCGCCGAACGCCTCGGCTTCGACGAGCTGCTGCGCCGCCACGTCGCCGCCTGGCACGAGCGCTGGGCCGACGCCGCCGTGTCGATCGGCGGCGACCCGCACGCCGAGCTCGCCCTGCGCTTCTCGATGTACCACATGATGTCGACGGCGCATCCCGGCAAGGAGAGCGTCTCGGTCGGCGCCCGCGGTCTGTCGGGGCTGTCGTACTTCAACCACGTCTTCTGGGACACCGAGATCTTCGTGGTGCCGTTCTTCATCTACACGCACCCCCAGACGGCGCGCACGCTGCTCGCCTATCGCTTCCGTAACTTGAGCGGCGCGCGCCGCAAGGCCCACGACATGGGCTTCAAGGGAGCGCTCTTTCCCTGGGAGTCGGCCGACAAGGGCACCGAGACCACGCCGCCCTACGGCATCGGGCCGCACGGCGAGATGATCCCCATCCTGTCCGGCCTGATGGAGCACCACATCTCGGCCGACGTCGGCTGGGCGGCCTGGGAGTACTGGAAGGCCACGGGCGACGACGAGTTCATGGAGAGCATGGGCGCCGAGCTGCTGCTCGAGACGGCACGGTTCTGGTCGTCGCGCGCGGCCCGCGACGAGCTCGGCCGCTATCACATCAGCATGGTGGTCGGTCCCGACGAGTATCACGAGAGTATCGACGACAACGCCTACACGAACGTCCTCGCCCGCTACAACATCGAGCGCGCCCTCGACGCCTACGACTGGCTGTGCGAGCGCGCTCCCGAGGCTGCCGCCGCGATCCGCGACCGCATCGATCTCACGCCCGGCGAGCTCGCCCACTGGCGCACTGTCGCCGGCGCCCTGGTCGACGGTTTCGATCGGCGCACGAAGCTCTACGAGCAGTTTGCCGGCTTCTACGACATGGACGACGTCGACCCGGCGGCCCTCGCCGCCCGACCCCTGGCCGCCGACCTGCTGCTGGGGCGAGAGGTGACGCTGCACTCGAAGGTGGTCAAGCAGGCCGACGTCGTCATGCTCTGCCACGTGCTGTCCCACCAGATCCCCGACGACGTCGCCCTCGCCAACCTGCACTACTACGAGCCCATCACGAGCCACGGCAGCTCGCTCTCGCCGGGCATCCACGCCGCTCTCGCCGCGCGCCTGGGCGACGTGCGGCTGGCCTTCGAGGCCTTTCGCATGGCGGCCGACATCGACCTCTCCGACAACATGGGCAACGCCGCGCGCGGCCTGCACATGGCTACCATGGGAGGTCTGTGGCAGGCCGCCGTGATGGGCTTCGGCGGGATGGGGCGCGACGACGAGACACTCGTCATCGACCCCCACCTGCCGCAGGAGTGGTCGTCGTTCGACTACACGGTGCGCTTCCGCGGCTCGCGCTTCCACGTGGCCGCGGTCCATGACGGGCTCGCGATCACGGTCGGCGACGCGCCGGCCACCGTCAAGGTGGGCCGGCGCAAGCGCCGGCTGTGCCTGGGCCTCCACCGCTTCCGGCGGGGGCCGCGCGGCGTCTGGGAGGAGGAGACGTGAACCTGCTCGTGGTGCTCGAGGCCGGACCTGAGAGCGAGAAGCTGCTGGCCTCGGCGCGCGCTCTCTCGCACGTCAGCGGCTGGCCGCTGCGGGGTCTGCACGTCAAGGCCGACGATGCCGCCGCCGATCTCACCCTGCCGGCGCGTCTCTCCACCAATACCGAGATCGCCGAGGTGACCGGCGAGCCCGTCGCGGCGGTGCTGGCCGCGGCCGGCCCCGACGACGTCGTCGCCCTGTGGGTGCCGCCGGCGAGCGAGGAGGGCGTCGGCCCGCTGGCCGGCGCCCTCCTCGCGCGCGCCCCGCAGACGCTCTTCGTGCTGCGCCCGGGCATGCGCCCCATCGCCAGCCTGCGACGCATCGTGGTGCCGCTCGAAGGCAGTCCTTCTGCCTCAGAGGCGATGCGCGTCACCGACGACGCCTTCTGCGGCCGCGGCCGCGAGATCGTCGTGATGCACGTCGGCACGGCCGACATGCCCGACGAGCCCGGCAGCCTGCCCGCCCCGCGCATGGTCGACCAGGAGCAGTACGAGTGGTCGTCGTGGCACGAGGAGTTCACCATGCGCTTTGCGGCCTGCCCGCAGGGCGGCCGCCATCGCACCGTGGTGCGCGTCGGTGACCCGCCCACGATGATCATCGCCGAGGCGACGCGCCTGCCGGCCGATCTGATCGTCGTCGCGTGGGGCGGCGTGACCGGCGCCGGCCGCTCGCTGTTCGTGCGCCGGCTGCTCGACGAAGCGCCCTGCCCGCTGCTGCTGGTGCCCGTGCCGGCCAAGGCCTGAGGAGGGCCTGCGGGACCACCCGGCCGACGCCGAGCCGAGACCGGACGCCTCTCCCACGCGCGTGCGGCGCTCGATCAGGCGGGCTAGGAGTGCACGCGGCGCGAGCCGGTCGTCCTGGCGGCGGGCTCGCGCGGATCCGGCCGCGCCGTTGCGGGCCGCGAGGCGCCCGTCCTGCGAGCGCCGCCGCCGGAGCCGCTGCCGCTGCCCGTGAGCGCCCCCTCGAGCGACGCCTCGACCGGCTCTCGATTGCGCACGAGCAGGATGATGGCGACGCCGATCACCACGCTGGCGATCGATTCCAGCTGCGTGGTGCGCAGCCCCGCGAAGACGACCGGGTTGCGGCGGATGAACTCGATCAGGAAGCGCTCGATGCCGGCCAGCACCATGAACCAGCCCCACACGTACCAGCCGGGCTGCGGCTTTTTGGCCATGCGGTAGAGCACGTAGCAGACGAGCAGCATGGTGACCGTCTCGATGGGCGGCGTCGGCCAGACCTTGACGCCCGGCGGGGTCGGCACGGTGCCGTGCGGGAAGGCGATGCCGATGAACGACTTGGTTGGGCTGCCGTAGTCGCCGTCGCCCGAGAGCAGGCAGCCGATGCGCCCCACGGCGTAGCCGATGGCCACCGCCGGGCCGGCGGCGTTGGCCATGAGGCCCAACGGCACGCGGCGGAACAAGGCCCACAGGGTCACGCAGATGAAACCGCCGATGAGCCCGCCGTACCAGGTGAAGCCCGAGCCGCTGAACGTGTTGTGGAACAGGTCGCCGTGCACCGCGCTCCAGTGCTGGATCAGGTAGTAGATGCGGGCGCCCGCGAAGCCGCCGATGCCGGCCACGAAGAGCAGCTCGTAGGCGAACTCGAACGACACGCCGCGGGTGCGCAGCAGGCGGTAGGCCACATAGCAGGCCGACACCAGGGCGGCCGCGGCCATCACGCCGAAGCTGTAGATGGTGATCGGCCCGAGATGGAAGAAGACGGGGATCACGGTTCGCGGGCCGGGATCACGCGCCGGGCGACCGCACGTAGCCGCGGTCGCCGCGGATGGTGAGGCGAGTGCCGAGGGCTGCCGAGAGCTGCTGCATGTGCAGAAGTATGGCACGTCCGGCCGCGCCCGCAACGATTGCCGGGATGCCGTCTGCCGACGCGTAGGCCGGGACGAGCGTCACCCTGACGCCGTGGGGCGAAAGGGTGGCGTCGACCAGCACCGTCTGACCGGTGGCCAGGCTGTAGTGGTCGAAGACCAGGTCGCCCAGGCTGTAGACGATGAAGCGGCCCTTGTAGAGCTGCGTGCCCTGCAGCACGTGAGGATGGTGGCCGATCACGAGGTCGGCGCCCGCGTCGATCGCGGCGTGCGCCTCGGCGATCTGGGCGGCGATCGGCGCGTCGGTGTACTCGACGCCCCAGTGGAAGCAGACCACGACGTAGTCGACGCGGGCCTTGAGGCGGCGGATGGCCTGGGTCACGAGGGTCATGTCGGTGCGCGCCGTGGCCACGCCGGGTGTCGCGGCGCCGGCCTCATAGCCGGGCCAGATGATGTCGGTCCAGCCGAGGAAGCCGATGGTCGCGCCGCCGCTCGTATGGACGATCGCGGGCAGGCGGGCGGCGGCCGCGTCGCGGCCGCCGCCCACGACCTGCACGCCGGCGGCCTTGAGCCGGCGGATCGAGTCGAGCAGTCCGGCCCGGCCCTGGTCGACCGCATGGTTGTTGGCCACGTTGACCACGTCGACGCCGGCGCGGGCCAGCGCCGCCGCCAGCCGGGGGTCGCCCTGAAAGCGGACGTCCTTGCCGGGGTAGGGATCGCTGATCGGGGTGAGCGGCGATTCGAGGTTCACCCAGGCGGCGTCGGCCTGTCGCAGGACGGGCGCGATGCCGGCAAGGACGGCGTCGGCTCCGTGCGCCGCGATGAACGCCTTCACACCGCGGTCGCCCATCGTGTCGCCGCCGGAGACGACCGTGACGGCCGGTGTCGTACCCGCTGGCGGCGAGGCGGCCGCCACGGCGCCGGCCGTCGCCGCGGCGCTCGAGGCGGCGGTCGCTCGCACGGCGGCGGCGGGGCCTTCCCCGACCCCGGGCGTGACCGCCGCCGCCAGGGCGAGCGCTCCGACGACGGTGAGCGCGACCAGGGCGACGACGATCGCCACGACGCGGCCCGAGGCCCGGTGCGCGCGGTAGCGCGTCGGCTCGCCGCTCGGCGGGCGGCTGCCCGCGGGGCCGGCACTGGGGGCTCTTCGGCTCATCGTGCCCTCACATTCTGCGGCCGGTCGTCCTCACCTTGTCGGTCCGCCGTCGGGCGTGCGCGCATCGCCGACGCCGACGAGCGGCCATGCCGGCGCCGGTGCGGGATGCTACTCTGGACGCCATGAAGAGTCGCGCTGCATCGGGGCGCGCCGTCGTCGGGCCGATCCTGGCGGTGGTAGCGGTCGCGCTCGTGGCACTCGCCGCGGGCGCCCTGTTCGAAGCATTCCGGGCGCCGCCGAAGCACTACGCGATCATCGTCTCTCCGCCGGCGGGCGCCACGGTGACAGCCGCTCAGGTCACGCGCTGGTTCGACGCCGGGCTACCGGCGCTCGCGACTCGCCGGGGCGCTGTCTGGCGCACGGCGTTGCCGGCGCGGGGAGCCGCGCCGCGCAACGCCCTCGACGATCTCTACCGCCACCTCTCGCCCATCCCCTGGACGGACCTGCACGCGCTGGTCGTGGCTCGCCGCGGGGTGGCGAACGTGTTCGACGTCAAGATCGAGGGGCGGCCCGCGGGCGCCGGGCCGTCGACCCGTGTCGTCGCCGAACGCCTGCTCGCGGTGTCGCGCGTGCGCGGCCGCCTGGTCGCGACGGGCGATCGCTCGCCGGCTCGCCTGCGGCACAAGTACCTCATGGCCCTGCGCCGGCCGCGCGCGGTCGTGCGCGACGGCGCCGTCGTGCTCGCCGACGCGAGCTGGCTGCCGCTGGCCCGGGAGCTCGCCGGCGACATGCCCTTCGCTCGCGCCGCCGTCGCCGCCGAGCTCGGCGTGAGCGGCGGGCGCCCCACCGTCATCGTGGTGTACTCGTCGGCGGCCGAGGTCGCGGCGTATCTGGGACAGTCGCGCGCGCTGGAGCGCGAGCACTTCTTCTCGCGGTTGCCCACGACGGCTCCCAAGACGCTCTGGTGGCCCACCGACGTGGGCGTCCTGGCCTCGGCGCTGGCGCCGGCCGATCCGTGGACGCGCCACATGCTTGCCCACGAAGTGACCCACACGCTCACCTGGCGCTGGTTCTACCACACGGCCCACGCGCCCCCGCTGCTGCTCGAAGGCATGGCGACGGCGGTCGAGGCTGACCGCAGCTTCGCGCCCCTGCGCGCCGAGGTGGCCGGCGGCAACCGCGTCATGCCGTTGATCCGTGCCCTGGCCAAGCGCGATCTGTGGAACGGCGTCGCCATGACCCGGGTCACGCTGGCCTACCTCGAGGGCGGCGCGCTGGTGAAGTACGTGCTCGCGGGCTGGGGTCAGGCCGAGCTGCGGCGCTTCTGCGTGGACATCGCCCGGTCGTCGCTCAAGCCCGCCGCCATCGAGCGCGTCGTGCGCCGCGACCTGCAGGTGTCTTGGCCGCGCTTCTACGCCGGCTGGAAGGCGTATGTGATGACGCTGCCCTAGCAGCCGATCGGGGTTCGGATTGCCTCGCGATCTGGAACAACCTAAGCAGCGGCCGTGGAGGCCGTGTACCATGGACAGCCGAGGGGGCCACGGGAGACCAAGGAGCTGAGGAAGATGCGCCGCAAGACCCTGACCATCATCGTCGCCGTGGCGGTGGTCGCCGCGGTGCTCGTCATCGGCGTAGTGACCGCCGCAGCGCAGGGGCCGTCAAGCCTTCCGTCGATCACGGTGGCACAGCTCCTGCAGAACGTCGCCACCAAGGCGCACGGCACGACCGCGGTGAGCGGTGACGTCGCCTGGACGAACGACCTGCTCGGCAGCTCGTCGCTGCTCTCGCTCGGCAACCAGACGCCTGGTGGACTCTCGTCACTGCTCTCGAGCGGCTCGGGCCGGATCTGGGCCCAGAACGGCAAGGTGCGCCTCGAATCGCAGGGCCAGAACGGCGACCTCGTGGTCGTCGACAACGGCGCGACCGTCTGGACCTGGGACTCGATGACCTCGACGGCGACCCAGTACCGGTCCGCCACACCGCGGCGCGTGCGCGCCGCCTCGCCCTCGCAGGGTGCGAGCATCGACCCGGCGACGGCCATCGGCAAGCTCATCACGCGTCTGGCCCCCACGGCCAGGCTCTCGGTCGGCGGTCAGACGACCGTCGCCGGCCGCCGGGTCTACACACTGGTCTTCACACCGACCTCACCGATCACCACGCTCGGCTCGGTGCGCGTGGCGATCGACGGACACCGCTGGGTGCCGCTGCGCGTCCAGGTCTTCGCCAGGGGTGACGGCACGGCGGTCATGTCGGCCGGCTTCAAGACCGTTTCCTTCGGCAAGCTCTCGGGCAGCCTCTTCGCGTTCACGCCGCCGAGCGGCGCCGCCGTCGTGCACAAGACGGTCAAGGCGCCGGCCGGTATCGGCACGGCCACCGGCAGCAGGGTCCGCGGCGTCGGGGCCGCGGGCGTCCAGGCCGGGCCGCTGACGCTGGCCCAGGCCAAGGTGCGGGCGCCGTTCCTGCTCACGCCGACCTCGGTCCCCGCCGGTGTCTCGTTCCGCGGCGCCCTGGTCACGCCGAGCGCTTCGGCTGCCGCCAAGGTGCCGGCCGCGGCCCTCACGCCGGCGCAGCGCAGCATGCTCTCGGCTCTCGGCAAGCACCCGGCCGCGGCCCTGGTCTACGGCACCGGCTTCGGTACCGTGGTCGTGATCGAGGCCAGGACGACGCCCGCCCAGGATGCGCCGCTCCAGCAGCGCCTGGGCAGCGTCTCGGCGATCGGCAGGGCCACGGTGAACGGCGCGCCGGCCGTCAAGCTGCAGACGCCCCTCGGCACCGTGGTCACCTTCCGCCAGGGCGGCGTGCGAGTCGTGGTCGCGGGCCTCGTGCCGGCGAGCACCGTGAACCAGATCGCCGGCAGCCTGCGCTAGACAGATGACCGAACAGGACCAGGCGCAGGGTCCGCCGGCCGAGGAGCGCGATCCATCGGCGGCGCCGACGGCCGATCGCGAACAGGCCGAGGCCTCCGAGGCGGCCGGCGACGACGTGTCGCCGGCCGCCGTCGAGGCCGGCCACGACGAGCCGCAGGCGGGCGACGTCGCCGACGAGCGCCCGGTCGTGCTGGCGACCCACGGTCTGACCAAACGCTTCGGCAAGATCCTGGCCGTCGATCACCTCGATCTCACCGTGCGCCGCGGCGACGTGTTCGGCTTTCTCGGCCCCAACGGCGCCGGCAAGACGACGACCATCCGCATGATCTTCGGGCTCATCTTTCCGACGAGCGGCTACGCCGAGGTGCTCGACCACCGCGTGCCCGGCCAGCGTGTCGCCGCCCTGCGCCATCTGGGCGGCTTCGTCGAGGTGCCGGCCTTCTACCCGACCATGAGCGCGCGCCGCAACCTGCGCCTGCTGGGCTCGGCCGGCGGCCACCCCACCGAGGAGCGCATCGCCGAGGTGCTCGACACGGTCGGCTTGCTGAGCCGCGCCGACAGCAAGGTGAGCGGCTACTCGCACGGCATGAAGCAGCGTCTGGGCATCGCCAACGCGCTGCTCGGCCGGCCCGAGGTGATCATCTTGGACGAGCCCACGAGCGGCCTCGACCCGCAGGGCATGAAGGACGTGCGCGAGCTCGTCCGCGAGCTCGGCGCCGCCGGCACGACCGTGCTGCTCTCCTCGCATCTGCTGCACGAGGTCGAGCAGGTCTGCAACCGGGCCGTCATCATCAACAAGGGGCGCACGGTGATCGAGGGGCCTGTGGCCACGCTGCGGCCGCGCGAAGAGGCGGTCAAGATCGTCACCGACGACCAGCAGGGCGCCAAAGAGACGGCGAGCGCGCTGTTCGGCGGGCGCGCCGTGACCTTCGACGAGGGCAACCTGATCGTGCGCGCCGGCGACGAGGGCGTGCCCGAGCTCGTGCGGCGCCTCGTCGCCCAGGGCATCGCCGTGCGCGCGGTGGTGCCGGCCGTCGAGCAGGGCCTCGAAGACTTCTTCCTGGAGCTCACGCAGAGCTCCGACGTCGACAGCGGGCGCGGCGAGCGGGCGGCGGCGCAAAGCGCCGCCGCCCCGCCGGCCGGCGAAGGGCGCGGGTAGAGTGATGGGCACGCTCCGGCGCGAGTTCACGAAGATCCTCTTCCAGCGGCGCACCTACGTGGGCTGGGCCGGCCTGCTCGCCGTGCCGCTGCTGATCGTGCTGGCGCTCGACCTGTCGAGCTCCAAACCCGCCCCCGGCGAAGGCCCACCCTTCTTCTCGGCGATCGCCAACAACGGTGTCTTCGTGCCGCTGGCGGCGATCGGCGCGCTCTCGTTCTTCCTCTTCCCGCTGGTGGCCTCGATGGCCGGGGCGTTCCCGCTGGCCGGCGAGGCCGAGCAGGGCACCATGAAGACCTGGATGAGCCGGCCGCTCGGGCGCGGCACCATCCTCTTCTCGAAGTGGGGCGTCGCCATCCTCTACATCGTGGTCGGCATGCTCCTGGTCGGCCTCGGCGGCCTGCTGGCCGGCTGGCTCGTGTTCGGCGCCCACCCCCTGCTCACGCTCTCGGGCACAACGATCAGCATCTCGGCCGGACTGGGCCGCATCGTGATCGTCAACCTCGTCATACTGGCCGCTCTGCTGTGCATGGTCTCGCTCGCCCTGTTCGTCTCGACGCTGACGAACTCGAGCCTGACCGCGGCCATCAGCGCCATGGTCGTCTTCGTCGTGCTCACCATCCTGAACGGCTTCAGCTACTTCGACTTCATGAAGCCCTACACGTTCACGAGCTACGACATGGCCTTCATCAACCTCTTTCGTGACCCGATCTACTGGCATCCCATCCGCAACGCCCTGCTGGTCTACGGCGCCACCGTGGCCGGCCTGCTGCTCGTGTCGTGGCTGATCTTCCGCCGCAAGGACATCCTGACGTAGCGCGTCCGGCGGGCGCGCCGACCCGATGGCCGCGCGTCGCGGTCCGAGGCCGATGACCTCGCCGCACCCCGCGACGCGACGCCGATGACCTCGCTGCGCCTCGAGATCGTCAAGATCCTGCGCCAGAGGCGCACCTATCTGGGCTGGATCGGCCTCGTCCTGGTGCCGGTCATCGTGATCGTCGCCGGGGCCCTGCAGAAGCCTCACCGCCCCGACCCCGGCGATCCCCCCTTCGTGACCCACGTGAGCCAGAACGGGCTGCTCGTGATGCTGGCCGTGCTCTATGCCCTGGCCTCGTTCCTGCTGCCCATCATCGCGGCCATGGGCGGCGCCTCGTCGGTGGCAAGCGAAGCCGAGGCCGGCACGCTCAAGACCTGGCTCACGCGGCCGGTGAGCCGCACCGGCGTGCTGCTCGCCAAGTGGGCGACGGCCGTGCTCTATGCCCTGGTCGGCGCCGCGCTGGTGGCGGTCGTCTCGCTGGTCGCCGGCGTCGCGGCTTTCGGCCTGCACCCGCTCGTCACGCTGTCGGGCACCACCCTCGGCCCGTGGCACGCGCTCGAGCTGATCGCGGTCGCCTACCTGCTCGTCGTGGCCGGAGCGGTCTGCTCGCTCACGATCGCGCTGCTGCTGTCGACCGTCACCAACTCGAGCCTCACCGCCGCCACCATCGCCATCGCCGTCTTCACGGTGCTCACCGTCTTGAACGCCTTCAGCGTGTTCGACTTCATGAAGCCGTACACGTACTCGGCCTACCGGCTGACCTTCGTGAACCTCTTCCGCTCGCCGATCTACTGGCAGCCGATCCGCCGGGCACTCGTAGATTACGGCGTGACGGTGGGCGCGCTCCTGACCGTGGCCTGGCTCGTCTTCGGGCGCAAGGACGTGCTGACCTGAAGTCGCCCGCGGCCGGGTATCATCGCCCTGACCACGTACGGAGGCGACCATGAGAGCCATGCTGCTGCGTCAGCCCAAGCCGATCGACGAGCGGCCGCTGGAGCTCGTCGACCTGCAGCGGCCGCATCCCGGTCCGGGCGAGATCCTCATCCGGGTGAACGCCTGCGGCGT
>DATIYD010000273.1:0-2934 GCA_035517975.1 Thermoleophilia bacterium
CGGGCGTGCACGTCAAGCCCTACCCAGCTACCATCGTCCATGCCGGCGCCTCCCGTAATTGCGGCTCTGCCACTGGGCCCATCCCGGCGGCAACCCGCGCCAACTTACGAGTGAGGCGCCGGTCAGTCCATATGGTCTAGACGGTCGCTGAGGGCTCGACCCCCAGCCCCGGCGCGCTGGGCGCCATCAGCAGGTCGCCGACCCGCTCGAGACCGCCGAACGGGTCGGCCGCCAGCAGCAGGAAACCGTCGAGGTCGACGTAGTCGGCGAGGCTCGCGATCTGCAGGCCGGCGGCGATGCCCAGGCTCGACTCGATCATGCAGCCGAGCAGCACGCGGCTCGCCCGCTCGCGGCAGGCCGTCATGAGCGCCGCCGCGGCGGCGATGCCGCCGGCCTTGGCGAGCTTCACCACGAAGCCGTCGTAGAGCTCGACGATCTCGTCGAGCCGCTCCAGGCCCAGCAGCGCCTCATCGCCGAAGAGCTGCACCGGCGAGCGCTCAAGCAGCCAGGCCTGGCCCTCGGTGTCGGCGGCCGGCAGGGGCTGCTCGACGAGCTCGGCGTTGAAGCGGGCGAGCGTCTCGAGTGCGCGCGCCGCCCGCTCGCGGTCCCAGCCCTCGTTGGCGTCGTAGCGGAAGCGCCTGTCGGGCAGCTCGCGGGCCAGCAGCGCCGCGACCTCGAGGTCGCCGTCGAACCCGAGCTTCACCTTGAGGATGCCGAAATCGGCGGCGGCGTGCGCCTGGGCGAGCATGGTCGCGGGATCGCCGATGGGGATCGTGAGCGAGGTGCGCACGGTCGCCTGCTCGAGCCCGAGGAGCCGCCAGACCGGCTCGCCGGCCTGCTTGCCGGCGAGATCCCAGGCGGCGGCCGACAGGGCGCTGCGCAGCGCGGGCAGGCCCGGCTGCGCCGCGCAGAAGGCCTCGACCGCCGCCGGACCCTCGACCGCCTGCAGGGCGCCGGCCAGCTCCTCGAGGGCGAGGGCGTCGGCGTCGCGCGATTCGTCGTAGCGCGCGTTGGGCGCGCCTTCGCCGAAGCCGACACGACCCTGTTCGTCGGTCATGGTCACGACGAGGTTGGCGAACTCACTGTGGCTCCAACGCGAGATGCCGAAGGGCAGGCGTGTGGCCAGGTCAAGCGGCGCGAAGTCGATCTCGTTCATCGTCGCAGGGATATCAACAGCGAGAGCGCCGCGTCAAATGTCGACTCGCCGCCACGCTCGGCTGAAGCCTCCGTGAGGCCCGGCCCGCTCACAGGTCCGGCTTGCCAAAGGGCGGGTGAAAGACTTTGATAACTGGGTGACGATTCAGGGGGACAGTCTGCTGAACGTCGCCGATCTCGCGGTGACGTTCGACAGCCACGAGGGGACTGTGCACGCCGTCGACGGCGTGAGCTTCGCCATCCAGCCGGGCGAGACGGTGGGCCTGGTCGGCGAGTCGGGGTGCGGCAAGAGCATCAGCGCGCTCGCCATCCTCGGGCTCGTGCGCATGATGAGCAACTCGACGATCACCGGCCGCGTCGAGTTCATGGGCCGCGACCTGCTGGCCCTGCCCGAGAGCGAGGTGCGCACTGTGCGCGGCCGTGACATGGCCATGATCTTCCAGGATCCGGTCACCTCGCTGAACCCGGTGCTGTCGATCGAGCGGCAGATGACCGAGGGTATCGAGAACCATCTCGGCGTCAGCCACTCCGACGCGGTGAAGCGCTCGATCGAGCTGCTCGAGACGGTCGGCATACCCAAGGCGGCCGAGCGGCTCCGCGACTACCCGCACCAGTTCTCGGGCGGCATGCGCCAGCGCGTCATGATCGCCATCGCCCTGTCGTGCAACCCCAAGCTGCTGCTGGCCGACGAGCCCACCACGGCGCTCGACGTGACCATCCAGGCGCAGATCCTGCACCTCATGCGGCAGCTCTCCCGCGACTACGGCGCCGCCATCATGCTGATCACCCACGACCTCGGCGTGGTCGCCGGCATGACCGAGCGCATCCTCGTCATGTACGCCGGGCGCATCGTCGAGTCGGCCACGGCCAAGGAGCTGTTCGCGCACCCGCACCACCCCTACACCGTCGGCCTGCTGCGCTCAGTGCCGCGCCTCGACGAGCCACGCAAGGCGACGCTCCAGTCGATCGAGGGCCTGCCGCCCGACCTCGCCCACCTGCCCAAGGGCTGCGCCTTCGCGGCGCGCTGCGTGCTGCGCACCGAGCAGTGCCGCCTCGAGCGGCCCGAGCTCGAGTCCACGACACCGGGCCGTCTGTCGGCCTGCTTCCATGCCGACAAGCTCGTGACGACGGCGGTGGCCTGACGTGAGCGCGCGGGCCGACACCATCCCGCTCGGCGCGACCGGAGGCGGCGGTGCGACGCTCGTCAGCATCGACGGCCTCACCGTCCACTTCCCCATCACCTCCGGCGTCATCGTGCAGCGCAAGATCGGTGCCGTGCGGGCGGTCGACGGCCTCTCCTTCGACGTCATGCGCGGCGAGACGCTCGGCCTGGTCGGCGAGTCGGGCTGCGGCAAGTCGACGACCGGACGCGCCATCCTGCAGCTCGAGAAGCTGACGGCCGGCCACGTGCTCTACGAGGGCGCCGACCTGGCTCGTCTGCGCGGCGGTGCGCTGCGCCGTCAGCGCCGCCGCATGCAGATGATCTTCCAGGACCCATACGCCTCGCTGAACAGCCGCATGACGCTGGGCCACATCGTCGGAGAGCCGCTCCTCGTCCACAAGCTGCGGACGCGCGACGAGCGCGTCGGCCGCGTCAAGGAGCTCCTCAACCTGGTCGGTATCAACCCGAACACTGTCAACCGCTACCCGCACGAGTTCTCGGGCGGCCAGCGCCAGCGCATCGGCATCGCGCGGGCGCTCGCGGTCGAGCCCAACTTCATCGTCTGCGACGAGCCCATCAGTGCCCTCGACGTGTCGATCCGCGCGCAGATCATCAAC
>DATIYD010000274.1:0-2038 GCA_035517975.1 Thermoleophilia bacterium
TGAGCGTGCCGGCGGCTACCTTGACCTGGTGGTTGCCGGCGAGATCGGTCGCCCGGACCCGCACCTGGTACGTGCCGGGCTTCAGCTTGCAGACGAACTTGTAGCGATGAAGCGTGCCGGTCGCGAGGTGTGCCGCGTAAAAGGCCTTGGCCACGTCGCCGTGAGCGTTCAACACGCGCAACGCGACGCTGGCCGCCGGCGAGAGATTGTCGGCCACGCGGAAGCCGATCGCTGCCGTCGCACCGCTTGCGATCGTGGTCTTCGACGCCACCCGGACTCTAGGGCCGTGGGTGTCGAGGGTGATGGCGGCGTTCATGGGCGGCGAGGAGAGGCCGCTTAAGTCGGTGAAGACGGCGGTCAGTCGCTTCAGCCCGTCGCCGGGCGAGAGGTACAGGCTCTTCGCTTGCCATGCCGGATAGATTGCGGCGAACGGATAAGGTGTGCCGGCGGTCCCCACAGCGCCGAGGGTCATCTGCGTCACGACTCCGGTCTTGCTCTGAGCACGCATCGCGAGATGAGCCGTGGTGCTGCGCGTCCATGCCCGCCCGCCGTCGATCACCATTTCGGCGTTCCAGGGCGTGAGGGTGGCCGTCCACAGCTGGCTGCCGGCCGTGTTCGTGTCGGCCCACACGACCTCGTCGTCGGAGACCGTGGGCCTGTCCTGCGCACCTTTGCCGAGCGTGACCGCGAAGGGCTCCTGTAAGGTGAGGTCGTAGCCGCGCACGTCGAGCTTGGCCCTGCCGGACCGGGCGTCGGTCCACACCACGAGGTCGTGGTCGATGGCGGGCGCGCTCTGGTTGCCGGCGGCGGCGCAGACCGGGAACTCCCTGCTCGTGACTAGATCGAAGCCGTAGATGTCGGTGCCGGCTTGGGCGGCGTTCCAGGCATCGCGCCAAACCACCGTGTCGCCCCAGACCGCCGGCTGGTCTTGGTCGGCCGTGTCGCGGCACACCGCGAAGGTCGTTGAGTGCACCCGGTCGTAGCCCCAGATATCCTCTCCCGATTCGCGCGAATCGCGCGAATCGACCCACACGACGGTGTCACCCGAGACGTCGGGCTGCGTCTGGTCGTGGACCTCGTCGCAGATGGGCGTCGCCGTCCCCACGGTGTCGTCGGTGGTGTTGATGGTCGCGCCGTAGATGTCCCAGTTGCCGTTGCGGTCGTCCTGCCAGACGACCCAGTCGCCGGAGACCCGCGGCGCCACCTGCTGGGCGGCCTGGTCGCAGACGACGAAGCCCTTGCCGGTGGTGACGTCGTAGCCGTAGATGTCGGCGTTGCCGGCGCGATGGTCCTCCCAGACGACCAGCACGTGGCCGTCGTCGCTCACGCTGACGCGCGGGGCGATCTGGTCGGCGGGATCGGTGGTGAGGGCCGTGCCCGGGCTCGACAGCCCGGCCGCGTAGTAGACGTTCCAGTCGGCGCCGGTCTTGGCGGCCCAGACCAGGTTGTTCCCGGCCAGGTCGGGCCGGCCCACCGCCCCCGTGGTCGCGGCGACCGCGTGCCGCGGCGGGATGACCTGCGTCGCGTGCGCCGGAACGACCCCGAAGGCGACCGCCGCGAAGACGACCGCGAGCGTGACACCGAGAACCGTGGTGAGCTTGTCCTTCATGGCCCCCTCCTCCAGAAGGTCGTCGACCGGACGCCCATTCTATAGCGGTTCGCGCGTGCCGGGCCACAGGCGAGCGACGCAAACGCGCGCGGGCAGCAGCTCCGACGCCACAGCGGCGGCGGCCGGCGGGGTCGCGCGAGCGCGGCGCGACCAGTATTCTGAGCGCTGAGGCAATCGCTTCATCGGGAGGGGCTCGCCATGGGAAAGGCCGTTCGAGGATTCTGCTGCGCAGTGATCGTGCTCGCCGTCGGGCTGGTCTGGTTGTATCTGCCGTCGTTTGCCTTCTCGCGGCCGGTCGCCAAGCGGCCGCCGGCCGGCGCCGCGGCCCGCCTGGGCGCCGCCACGAGCGCGGGACGCGCGAGCGCGCAGGCCGCCGGCGTGCGGGCCGCGCGGTAACTGGAGTGTCGACGGCGGGGCGGCGGCTTTGAA
>DATIYD010000275.1:0-6437 GCA_035517975.1 Thermoleophilia bacterium
GGGCCGCCCAGCGCCGCCCGCAGGCTCGACCTCGAGGCGCTGGCGGCCACCGACCCCGGCGCGCTGCGCGACCGCCTGCTGCGTGCCGACCCGGCGACCTTCGCGGCGATCGACGCCGCCAACCCGCGGCGCGTGCTGCGCGCCCTCGAGGCGCTCGAGGCCGGGGCGGCGCCGCCGCGCGACGAGCTGTGGTCGTCGGCCGGCCTGCCGCGCGCGGCCCGGCTGTGGTGCCTCGACGTCGATCGCCAGGGACTGCGCGAGCGTGTCGATCGCCGCGTCGACGAGATGGCCGACCGAGGCCTGCTCGACGAGATCGACGCGGCGCCGCGCCCTCTGTCGCGGACCGTGACCCAGGCCATCGGCGTGCGCGAGATGCTGGCCGTGCTGGCCGGAGACCAGTCGTTCGACCAGGCCCTCGCACGAATGAAGGCCCGCACACGCGGGTACGTTCGACGCCAGCTCACGTGGATGCGCAAGCTGAACGCTGATATCATCCCGACGTCCGCCCGTCCCCCCGAGTCCGTCGCCCGCGACATCGCCGAGCGACTGTCCTAGTCGAAGAGGAGGATCCGCCCGTGCACCAGACCTGGCGAGGTCCCGGCAAGCTGCAGTTCTCCACCTGGCAGGGTCTGGGGAACAAGTACATCATCCTGCACGACGACCAGATCCCCTTCGAGCTCACCCCGGAGCGCGTGCGGCTGCTGTGCGACCGCGACTTCGGTATCGGCTCCGACGGCATCCTCGTGGTCGGCCCGCGGCGCGCCGCCGACCGCTTCGGCCTGCGCATCTTCAACCCCGACGGCAGCGAAGCCGAGATGTGCGGCAACGGCGTGCGCATGGTCGCCCGCAAGCTCAAGATGGAAGGCTCGATCACCGGCGACCGGGTAGTGCTCGAGACCGCCGCCGGCGAGATCGTGCCCGTGCTCGGCGACGGCTACAGCGTGCGCGTCGACATGGGCATCGCCCGTTTCGGGGGCGAGAAGCTCGCCCACTTCTCGGGTGACGCGGTCGACGCCAGGCTGACCACCGCCGGGCGCACCTTTCAGTTCACCTTCGTCGACGTGGGCAATCCGCACGCCGTCATCACCTCGCCCTGGCCGCTCGAGCTCGTGCCCCTGCACGAGGTCGGCCCGGTGATCGAGGAGCACCAGTACTTCCCGCGCAAGGCCAACGTCGAGTTCGCCGTGCCGGTCGACCGCCATTTCGTGAAGATCCGCGTCTGGGAGCGGGGGGTGGGGGAGACCCGCGCCTGCGGCACCGGCGCCACCGCCACGGCCGTGGCCCTCGTCCGCACCGGCGCCTGCGAGAGCCCCGTCACCGTCGAGCTGCCCGGCGGCCGTCTCGTCGTCGAGGTCGCTCCCGACTGGCGCGTCCATATGACCGGACCAGCCGAGGAGATCTACCACGGCGACTGTTCCCTCGAGTTCCTGGAGCACCTGACATGACGAAGACCTTCGAGCCCCATCTCTCGAGACGGGTGCAGAGCCTGCCGCCCTATCTGTTCGCCGAGATCGAGCGCAAGGTCGCGGCCAGGCGCGCCGCCGGCGTCGACATCATCAGCCTGGGGATCGGCGACCCCGACACGCCCACGCCGGCCCACGTGGTCGAAGCCATGCTCGAAGGCGTGCGCGACCCGCGCAACCACCAGTACCCTACCAACCGCGGCACGGCCGAGTTCCGTGCGGCGGTGGGCTCTTACTATGAGCATCGTTTTGGCGTCGTCCTCGACGAAGACCGCGAGATCGTGCCGCTCCTCGGGGCCAAGGAGGGTATCGCCCACATCTGCTCCGCCCTGCTGAACGAGGGCGACGTCTGTCTCGCGGCCGATCCCGGGTATCCGGTGTACACGACCGGACCCATGATCGCCGGCGGGACGGCCGTGCATCTGCCCTTGCAGCCCGCGCTCGGCTTTCAGCCCGACCTCGACGACATCGAGCCGGCAGTGCTCTCCCGGGCCAGGATGATCTTCGTGAGCTACCCCAACAACCCGACGGGGGCAGTGATCGACGACGACTTCTTCGCGCGTCTCGTCGCGTTCGCCCGCGAGCACGACGTGGTCGTGGTGCACGACAACGCCTACGCCGACATCACCTTCGACGGCTACGTCGCGCCCAGCTTCCTCGAGACCCCCGGCGCCAGCGAGGTCGGCGTCGAGCTGTTCTCGCTGTCGAAGAGCTACAACATGACGGGCTGGCGGGCCGGCGCGATCGTGGGCAACCCCGCGGTGGTCGACGCCTACTGGCGCCTCAAGACCAACATGGACTCGGGCATGTTCGGGGCGCTCCAGCACGCCGCCGCGGCCGCGCTCACGGGCCCTCAGGACTCCGTGCGAGAGCTCTGCCGCCTCTACGCTCACCGCCGCGATCTCCTGGTCTCCGCCCTGCGCCAGGCCGGCATGCAGGTCGATCCGCCGAGAGGCACGATCTATCTGTGGGCACCGGTCCCCGAGGGCCACAGCTCGGGCAGCTTCGCCGAGCTCGTCCTGAACCAGGCCGACGTGATCGTCTCGCCGGGCGCGGCCTACGGCCCGTCGGGCGAAGGCTACGTGCGCTTCTCGCTCACGGTGCCCGACGACCGCATGCGCGAGGCGGTCGCCCGCATCGCCGAGCGCGTCAAGCTCTGAAGTGCCGCCGTGGGGCTCGCGCGACGGTAGGAGCATGACGCTGCCGCCCGACAACCAGGCGCGCCCGACGGCCGTCGTGTTCGCCGTGCTCGCCGCCGGTGACGAGGACGGCCAGGAACGCGAGCGCCTGGGCGAGATCCGCGAGCTCGTCGAATCGGCCGACATGGACGTGGTCGACGTGGTGGTGCAGCACAAGGCGCGGCCCGACCCCCGCGCTTACCTGGGCCCCGGCAAGCTGAACGAGCTGCGCGATGCGGTGCGCGGCGGCGGCGCCACCTGCGCCGTCTGCGAGGACGATCTGACCCCGGCCCAGGTGGCCGCGGTGCTCGACGTGGTCGACGTCGACGTGCTCGATCGCACCGAGCTGATCCTGACCGTGTTCGCCGCTCACGCCCGCTCGCTCGAGGGCCGGCTCCAGGTCGACCTTGCCCAGCTCCAGTACGAGCTCACCCGCGTGCGCGGCCAGGGCCAGATCCTGTCGCGCCTCGGCGCCGGCACCGACATGCGCGGACCCGGCGAGCAGAAGATGGAGGTCGATCGCCGCGTCATCCGCCAGCGCATCCAGACCCTGCGCGGCCGTATCGAGCGCATGGCGCGCACGCGGCGCACGCAGCGTGCGCGCCGCGTGCGCGCCGCTCTGCCGCTCCTCGCGCTGGCCGGCTACACCAATGCCGGCAAGTCGACGCTGCTGAACGCGCTCACCGCCGCCGGCGTGCCGGTCAGAGACCGCCTGTTCGAGACGCTCGATCCGACGACGCGCTCGTTCCGCTATCACGACCGCGACTACCTGATCACCGACACGGTGGGCTTCATCCGCAAGCTGCCGCACCTGCTGGTCGACGCCTTCGCCTCGACGCTCGAGGAGACGCGCACCGCCGACCTGCTCCTGATCGTGACCGACGCGAGCCTGCCGGCCGACGAGATCCGGGCCCATCAGGAGACGGTGGCCGACGTGCTCGCGCAGATCGGCTCGAGCGAGGTGCCACGCCTGCTCGTCATGAACAAGGTCGACCTGGTCGACGCGCCGGCTCGCCTGCGGCTGGCCGCCCGCGAACCCGATGCCGTGTTCGTCTCGGCGGCCACCGGTGAGGGCCTCGACGACCTCCTGGCTCACATCTCCGCCTTCTTCGAGCGTGCCCTCGTGCCCGTCAGGCTGCTCGTGCCCTACGACCAGGGCAGCGTCATCGACCGCCTGCACGGGGTGGCGACCGACATCCGCCAGGAAAGCACGGCCGACGGCACGATCATCGACGCCCGCCTGCCGCTGCGCGAGGCCAACCGCTACGCGTCCCTGCGCATCGACCTGCCGGCCGCCGGGCCCGGCGCCGAAGACGACGCCGCGGTGCCCGGCGACGACGGTCCCGCCGAGGCCGGCCGCGAGGCCGGCTAGCGGCGGGGAAGAGGTGGATCTCCCCGTCAGACTCCTGCGCCCCGGGGCGCGACTGCCCCGACGGGCCTATGCCGGCGACGCCGCCTTCGACCTCCACGCCGCCGTCGACGTCGTGCTCGGCCCGCAGCAGCGCGCCGTTGTGCCGACCGGCATCGCCCTCGGGCTGCCGCCCGGCGTGGCGGCGCTCACGCTGCCGCGTTCGGGTCTCGCCGCCCGCAGCGGCATCACGGTCCTGAACGCCCCGGGTCTGATCGACCCGGGCTATCGCGGCGAGATCCAGATCGTCCTGTTCAACACCGACCTCGCCGCCGCGTTCCCGGTGCAGGCCGGCGATCGCATCGCGCAGCTCCTCGTGGTCGGCCTTCCCGAGGTCAGCCTGGTCGAGGTCGATTCGCTCGACGACACGGCACGGGGAGCCCGCGGCTTCGGCTCCTCGGGCACGGGAGCAGGTGGCGTGGACGATGCCTAGCACCGATCGCGCCGGACAGGGCAGTCCTACTGTGCGTGCCGGCGCTCTTATCATCACGGCAAAGGGACTGCTGCTCGTCCGACAGCGGCGTCAGGGCCGCACGTACTGGCTGCCGCCCGGCGGCGGCGTAGGCTTCGGCGAGTCGATCGCCGCGGCCCTGCGCCGCGAGCTGCGCGAAGAGCTCGAGCTCGAGGTCGTACCCGGCCGGCCGCTGGCGCTCGCCGAGGCGATCTCCGACGACATGGCGCGCTATCCCAAGCACGTCGTGCACGTGATCTGCCAGGCGAGCCTGGCCGATCCCGGGGCGCGTATCCGTCTCGGCGACCACGCCGTGCTCGAAGCGCGCTTCTTCGCCCGCGAGGCGCTCGCCGGGCTCGACCTGCGGCCGCCGATCGCGCCGTTTCTTCAACGCTGCTTCGACGCGCTGCCGCGCGACCTCCAGTATCTGGGCGTCGTCTGGTAGATCCAGCGGCCGCCGCGTGCGCCGCGCATCCGGCACGACGTCACGGTCGCCGCGGACGTCATGATGCGGTCGGGAGCCTGGCGCCGCGTTTCGATCGGTCCCGAACCACACGCGCAACCGTCTTCAGCGCCGTTGATCAGCCTGCCGGCCGTGCGTGTTCGTACGCACGATAATCTAGGTTATGTAAAGTAGCGAGTTGAGCAGGCGGCACAAGCCCGATCGCACCTTCCACCACCTGTGTCGCGCCTCGCGAGTCGCCTCGATGGCCACTGCTCCCAAGGAAAGGCTGGCGACGAGATACGACCGACCGCGCGGCGAGCGTCACGGCCGCGGCGCGGGATGTCCAGGTACCGGTACACGCGGTGTTCACGTGTCAACGCGGCGTTCAGGCGTGCGCGGCTATCAGGCATCGGCGTGACTCGTGCGGCGAGCCGGCACAGACCGGAACCCGTGCGCAGTCGCTCGAGAGAAACCTGCGCGGCAGTCGGCCTCCTCCCTGTTCGACCCGAGTGTGAGGCCGGCCCGCTGCCGTCACAGCGACCGAAACGGCATCCAACCGCACAGCGGCGCACCGTTGACGGCCTGGGCTGCGCAGGAGGCCTGCCCCTTTCGTCTCGGCATACGAACACGTGTTCGCTATAACGCGTCAACGGCGCTCCGCAGGGTTGCAGGCTCGTGGGAGGCGAAGGCGATCACCTTGATGGGCCGTCCCTCTCGTTCGCCACGCCGGCCTGGACCTGTAGCCACGGGTCACCCATGCCGATAGCGTCGGTGACCATGTACGAGGCACAACAAGCGCAGGCCAAGCCGACCTCGAATCCAAAGGCGGGCCTGGCTGGCTTCGTGTGCAGCGTGCTCGGCCTTTCCTTCCCCTTGGTCGGTACCGTCGGCCTGATCTTGTCGATCATCGGCTATCGTCGGGCGAAGCGCTTCGGCATGGCGAGTGGCCTGTCGATCGCCGGCATCGTAATCGGTGCCGTCACGACGGTGTTGGGCATCGCGGTAGTAGTGGTAATCGTGATCCTCTTGGCGGGAGGGTACGTCGGCGCACATCCCACCGTCACGGTCACAACGGGCAGTGCCAGATACGACCGCCAAGTGAAGCAGGCAATCGCCGTGCTCCGCGTTGATCCCAACGATGCGTCGGCTCTCACGGCCGCCGCTGAGGGCTACCGAAAAGCCGCAAACGACGTCGGTGGGTACTGGCAGCGTCAGCATGACCTGAGCTTGGCTGCCGCCTACTACTGGCGCCTCGCGGCGTTGCCCGATTCACGGCTTGCCCCGGACCCGTCTACCGTTCGAGTCAGCGCTCTGCAATACGAGGCGCAGCTCTGCACAGCTATGGGAGACTACGCGCTGGCCGCCGAGTCCTACCGGAGGGAACTCAAGATCGAGCCGCACAACTACGCCCTCTACTTCAGACTCGCCTCCAGCGACCAGCGCGCCGGTTTCTCGGCCGATGCGATGGCCGCATTTAGGCGCTTCCTGAAGC
>DATIYD010000276.1:0-5941 GCA_035517975.1 Thermoleophilia bacterium
TACCTGCGCGAGCGGCGCGACGACGTGCTCGCGTTCCTCATCACCCACGGCCACGAGGACCACTTCGGCGCCCTCGCTTACGTCCTGCCCGACATCACCTACCTGAGGGAGCGCCGCGACGACGTTCTGGCCTTCCTCATCACCCACGGCCACGAGGACCACTTCGGCGCCCTCGCCTACGTCCTGCGCGACATCAACGTGCCGGTCTACGGCAGCCGCCTCACGCTGGCCTTCGCCAAGTCGAAGCTCGACGAGCACGGCCTGCTCAAGCAGGTCGAGCTGAACGAGGTGACCGAGGACTCGGTGCTCGACCTCGCGCCGTTCACCGTGCGCTTCTGCGCCATGAGCCATAGCGTGCCCGACGCCCTGGCGATCGTCATCGAGACACCCGAGGGCCGCGTCGTGCACTCCGGCGACTACAAGTTCGACCACACGCCGATCGACGGCCGGGTGACCGACGTCAACAAGCTGGCCCAGCTCGGCCAGGAAGGCGTGCTCGCCCTGCTGGCCGACTCGACCAACGTCGAGAGCGAGGGCAGCACCGGCTCCGAGAGCCAGGTGGGCCAGGCGTTCCATCGGATCTTCGCCGAGGCCGAGGGGCGGGTGCTGGTGGCCTGCTTCTCGTCGCACATCCATCGCATCCAGCAGGCGGTGCAGATCGCCGCCCTGCACGGCCGCAAGTTCGCCGTGTCGGGCCGTTCGATGGTGAAGAACGTCAATATCGCGCGCAACCTCGGCTACCTGAAGGTGCCCGACGACGCCCAGATCAAGCTGACCGAGATCGACCAGTACCGCCCCGACGAGGTGCTCATCCTGACGACGGGCAGCCAGGGCGAGCCCCTGTCGGCGCTGTCGCGCATGGCGTGGGACGACCACCCCCAGGTCGAGCTCCACCCGGGCGACACCGTGGTCATCTCGGCGCGGCCCGTGCCGGGCAACGAGGTCAGCGTGATGGACACCGTCAACCGGCTGCTGCGCTCCGGCGCGAAGGTCATCTACGGGGCCAACAGCGGCGTGCACGTGTCGGGCCACGCCTCGCGCGAGGACCAGCGCATGCTGCTCAACCTGCTCACCCCGCGGTTCTTCGTGCCCGCGCACGGCGAGTATCGCCACCAGCACCTGCACGCCGAGCTCGCCCGCGAGGCCGGCGTGCCCGACGACCACATCTTCATCCTCGACAACGGCGACGTCCTCGAGGTCACGGCCGCATCGGCCGCCGTCACCGGCAAGGTGCCGGCCGGCATGATGTTCGTCGACGGCCTGCAGATCGGCGGGGCCGAGCACGTGGTGCTGCGCGAGCGCCAGCAGCTGTCGGGCGACGGCATCCTGATCGCGGTCGTCACGGTCAGCGTGCAGACCGGCGAGACCGTCGCGCCGCCCGAGCTCGTCGCGCGTGGGTTTCTCTACGACGAGGAGCACGAGCACGACCTCCTGGCCGAGGCGCGCGACAACCTGGTCGAGCGCCTCCACGAGCTCACCGACGAGCACACCACAGGTCAGCGGCTGCTGCGCGAGGACATCCACGACACGCTCGCCCAGTTCATCTACCGGCGCACCAAGCGCGAGCCGCTCATCATGCCGGTGGTGGTCGAGCTCTAGGGGAGCCGGCGTCCCACTTCGACCTAGGGTTCGGCGCCGCCCCGTCGAATAGGCGAGGCATGGCATCATCACGCAGCACCCGATCCGCCGCCGGCCGGCGCCGCGCGGCCGGTTCGTCGTCCGGCCGCACGAGCCGTCCGGTGACCCGCACCATGCGGGCGACCGCGCCGGCGGGCCGCCGCCGCAAGGCGCGCAGCGACGCCCGCCGGCGCGAGATCGCCGCCCTGGCCTGCATCGCGCTCGCCGTCTTTCTCGTGTTCGTGCTCTACCTCGGCTGGCACGGGGGCATGCTCGGGCGCTACCTGGTCGAAGGCTTACGCCTGCTGGCCGGCCTGCTCGCCTTCCTCGCGCCGCTCGTCCTGATCTACGTGGCGGTGCTGCTCGCCGTGAAACGTGAGCGCCGGCCCTCGGGCGAGATCACGGCCGGCGTCATCGTGCTCTGCCTGGCGTTCGCCCTGGCGGCGGCCGCCGACACCTTCGGTCTGTTCGGCGGCTCGCGACCGGCGCAGACCTTCGTCGCCTCGTATCTGAAGGGCCACGGCGGCGCGATGGGGGAGACCCTCTGGATCGGGCTGCATCCCGTGATCGGCGCGGTGGGCATCGCCGTGCTCGTGGTGGTCGCCATGGTCGCCGGGCTGCTGCTGGTGAGCGGATCGTCGCTGGGTCTCTGGGCCGGCCGCTCCCGGCGGGGTGTCGTGGCCGCCACGGAGGCGGCCCGCCGCTCGGCGCAGCGCTCGGCCGAGACGCTGGGCGCGCGCCGCGCCGCCGCGCACGAGTTCCGCGAGCGCGCCGCCCGCGACGACACCGTCGCGATGCAGGGTTCCAGGAATGGCGGCTCGCGCACGGTCGAGCTGATCGACGGCGCGCGCGACCTGCCCGACGTCTACGGCCCCGCCGCGGTGGCCGGACCGATCGTGGCGCAGCCGGTCGTCCCGCCGGCCCGGCCCGACGATCGCGACGACGACGCCGAGGAGCAACTCTCGCTCGCCGACGAAGCCGAGGAGGCCGGCGACGCCGCCGGCGTCGTCGCCTTCGAAGCGCCGAGCGATCGTCTCTGGCGTCTGCCCGACCCGGCGCTCCTGCTGCGCACCCAGGCCGGCGAGGGCGAGGCCCGCGCCGTCATCGAGTCGGTGGCCGCGCAGCTCACCGAGACGCTCGGCCACTTCGGCGTCGAGGCGCGTGTGATCAACACCATCTCGGGGCCGCGCGTGACCCAGTACGAGCTGCAGCTCGCCCCCGGCACCAAGGTGAGCCGGGTCGCCTCGCTGCGCGACGACATCGCCTACGCCCTGGCCGCGACCGAGATCCGTGTGCAGGCGCCGATCCCCGGCAAGTCGGCGGTCGGCGTCGAGGTGCCCAATCGCGAACCCAACTGGGTCAGCCTGGGCGACATCCACGGCGACCTGCCCGTGAACGCCTCGCCGCTCGCGATGTGGATCGGCAAGGACATCACCGGCAAGCCGGTGCTGGCCGACCTGACGAGGCTGATCCACGTCCTGATCGCCGGCACCACCGGCTCGGGAAAGAGCGCCTGCCTCAACAGCATCGTGAGCTCGATCCTGCTGCGCGCGACGCCCGACCAGGTGCGCTTCATCATGATCGACCCCAAGAAGGTCGAGCTGTCGCACTTCGACGGCGTGCCGCACCTTCTCGCACCGGTCGTCACCAACATCCGCAACGCCGGCGGCGTGCTGGCCACGATCATCCACGAGATGGAGCGCCGCTACGAGCTCATGATGCGCACCGGCAACGCTCGTGACCTGCGCGAGCTGAACAAGCGCCTCGTGCAGGGCGGCGAGAAGCCGCTGCCCTACATCGTCATCGTCATGGACGAGCTCGCCGACCTCATGATGGTCGCCCCGGCCGAGGTCGAGCACGCGGTGATCCGCCTCGGACAGCTGGCCCGCGCCGTGGGCATGCACCTCGTGGTCGCCACGCAGCGTCCGTCGGTCGACGTCGTGACCGGCCTCATCAAGACCAACATCCCGTCGCGCATCGCCTTCAAGGTCTCCTCGCAGACCGACTCCCGGGTCATCCTCGATACCGGCGGCGCCGAGAGCCTGCTCGGCGATGGCGACATGCTCTTCCATCCGTATTCGAGCTCGAAGATGCTGCGCGTGCAGGGCGCCTTCATCTCCTCCGAAGAGATGAACCTGATCACCGGACACTGGCGCGCCCAGGCCGCCCCCGAGTACCGTGAAGACCTGCTGCAAAGCGCCACCGGCGATGCAGGCGAGGGCGCGGTGGGCGACGGCGGCGACGCGCTGATGGCCGAGGCCATCACCACCGTCGTGCGCACCGGAGCCGCGTCGGTCGCGCTGCTGCAGCGCCGCCTGCGGGTCGGCTACGCACGGGCCGGCCGCCTGATCGACATGATGGAGCAACAGGGCATCATCTCGGGGTTCGACGGCAGCAAGGCGCGCAAGGTCCTGATCGACGAGGACGACCTGCCGCGCGTGCTCGGTGGTTCGGCGCCTGCCGACGCCGAGCCGCCCGCCGAGCGACCCGACGAGCTCGCGGCCGACCCAGAGGACGAAGCGCTCGAGTAGGTCGTGACGTCCGCGCCCGGCCGCGCATGCCCGCCGGGCCCCAGAATTGTCTTCGGAGCGTGGCGAACGTAGACTGAATGGTCGCGAGCGCCGCTGCCTACGGCTTCGTCGCCGCGCCGATGGTCCCGACGGTCGAAAGCGACGAGAAGAGAGTCCGTGTTCGAGATCGGTAGCACCTTGCGCGAGACCCGCGTCCGGCGCAAGACCACGCTCCAGCAGGCCGAGGACGACACCAAGATCCGTGTCAAGTACATCCAGGCGATGGAGAACGAGGATTTCGACCTCATGCCCTCGCCGGCCTACGTCAAGGGCTTCCTGCGGACCTACTCGGCCTATCTCGGTCTCGACGCCAACGTCATGCTCGACGAGTACCGCTCGCGCTTCGAGCCCAACGAGGAGCACGAGCCCTTCGGCGGCAACTCGGCCCTCGGACGGCCGCACGCCCACCGCCGGCGCAACACGCTGACGTTCATCGCCGTCGTCTGCCTGCTGATCCTCGGTCTGCTCTACGTGCTCGGACGCTACAACTCGAATAGCAACTCACCGCCCACACCGCCGGTCACCGCCGTCAGCCATACGCCGCAGGCGACACCGTCTCTGCATCCCTCGTCGCATCCCTCGTCGCCGTCGTCGACCGCCTCCGGCCTCTATGCGGTGCGCGTCGTCGCCGATCGCGGCGCCTGCTGGGTGCAGGTGAGCAAGACGCCGACGGCGGGGCACATCCTCTACGAGGCGACCATGTCGCAAGGCCAGTCGCACACGGTCCGCGCCCGCGGCACGATCTACGTGCGCCTCGGTGTGCCGGCCTACGTGGCGATCACCGTCGGCGGCAAGGGCTCGTTCAGGCCGGCCGAGACGGCGGCCAACACGTACCGGATAACGAGGCAAGGGGTGGTGAAGCTCTGATGGCTCAGGACTTCTCGTTCGACGTCGTCAGCGAGGTCGATCGCAGCGAGGTGCGCAACGCGGTGAACCTGGCGCAGAAAGAGATCGCGACCCGCTACGACTTCAAGAAGTCGGTCAGCAAGGTCACCCTCGAGGGCGACGACCTGGTGCTCGTCTCCGACAACGAGGGCAAGCTGCGCTCGGTGATCGACCTGCTCGAAGAGAAGCTGGCGCGCCGCAAGGTGCCGCTGAAGGCGCTGCAATACGGCAAGGTTGAGGCGGCGCTCGGCGGCACGGTGCGCCAGCACGTGACGGTCACCCACGGCATCTCCGACGAGAAGGCGCGCGCCGTGAGCAAGCTGCTGCGCCAGCGCTTCAAGAAGCTCAAGGTGCAGATCCAGGGCGACGTCGTGCGCGTGTTCTCGCCCAAGAAGGACGAGCTCCAGGCGGCCATGCAGGCGCTGCGCGACGAGGATCTCGGCATCCCCCTGCAGTTCACGAACTATCGCTGACCCGCGGGGTGAGCGTCACGTGACCGCGCCGCTCGCCGCGAGCTTCGCCGTCGTCACCCTCGGCTGCCCCAAGAACGAGGCCGACTCTGACCGTCTCGAGGCCGCGCTCATCGGCGCGGGCCACAGGATCGCGCCGCCGGCCTCGGCCGACCTCGTCCTCGTCAACACCTGCGGGTTCATCGACGCGGCCAAGCAGGAGTCGATCGACGTCCTGCTCGAGGCCTGCGACGCGGCCCACGCGCGCGGTGCCCGGATCGCCGCCTACGGCTGCCTCGTCGCTCGTCACGAGGCCGAGCTGCGAGCGGCGATGCCCGAGCTCGACGTGCTGTCCCCTTTCGATGTGCAGCCGATCATCGAGCTGCTGGCCGGACTGCGCCCGGGCGGGGGGGGGGGGGG
>DATIYD010000277.1:0-7741 GCA_035517975.1 Thermoleophilia bacterium
TTTTCGGTGTACCAGTGGGACTTCCAGTCGTGGATGACGCCGATCCGGAAGCCGCCGGGATGCACTTTCTGGCCCACTACGACCGCTTCCTTTCGTCGACCGCGATGGTGATGTGGCTGCTGCGCTTGCGAATGCGGTTGACCCGACCCATGGCGCGGAACTTCCAGCGCTTCAGGGTGGGACCCTCGTCGACGAAGGCCTCGGTCACGAAGAGGTCGTCGGCCGACAGGTTGTTGTTGTTCTCGGCGTTGGCCACGGCGGAGTTCAGCACCTTGGCGACGATGCCGGCCGCGCCGCGATTGGCGAAGACGAGGGTGGTGCGCGCGTCGGCCACCGACTTGCCGCGGATCTGATCGACGACCTCGCGGACCTTGCGCGGCGAGCTGCGCACGTACTTGGCTTGTGCTTTGACGGCCATCGCTAGCGTCTCGCCGACCGGTCGCTCTTGACGTGGCCGCGGAAGGTGCGTGTCAGGGCGAACTCGCCCAGCTTGTGGCCGACCATGGACTCGCTGATGAAGATGGGTACGTGCTTGCGGCCGTCGTGGACGGCGATCGTGTGACCGACCATCTCGGGGAAGATCGTGGACGCGCGCGACCAGGTCTTGACCATGCGCTTCTGGCCGGCCTGGTTCATGGCGGCGATGCGCGCCATGAGACGCTCGTCGACGAACGGACCCTTCTTCGCTGACCTGCTCAAGAGGCTTCCTCCTGCCTCACGAATGCTTGCCGCGCTTGCGGCCGCGGATGATGAACGCGTCGGAACGCTTGTGGTCCGACCTCGTACGGTAGCCGAGTGTGGGCACGCCCCACGGCGTGACCGGGTGGCGCCCGGCGGTGGTCTTGCCTTCGCCGCCGCCGTGCGGATGGTCGACCGGGTTCATGGCCGTCCCGCGCACGGTGGGCCGCACGCCGCGCCAGCGCGTGCGTCCGGCCTTGCCGCCGTCGATGTTGGAGTGGTCGGAGTTGCCGACCTCGCCGACCGTCGCCCGGCAGGCCAGGCTGACCCGGCGCAGCTCGCTCGACGGCATGCGGATCACGCCGTACCCCTTCTCCTTGGCCTGGAGCTGGGCGCTCGTGCCGGCGCTGCGCACGAACTGCGCGCCCCGGCCCGGATAGAGCTCGATGTTGTGGATGGTCGTGCCGGTCGGGATCGACTCGAGCGGCAGCGCGTTGCCGGCCTTGATGTCGGCGTTGGGCCCGGATTCGACGGTATCGCCGACCCTGAGGCCCTGCGGCGCCACGATGTAGCGCTTCTCGCCGTCGGCGTAGTGCAGCAAGGCGATGCGCGCCGAGCGGTTCGGGTCGTACTCGATGTGCGCCACCTTGGCCGGCACGCCGTCCTTGTCACGCTTGAAGTCGATCACCCGGTAGCGGCGCTTGTGGCCACCGCCCTGATGGCGCGTCGTGATGCGGCCGTTGTTGTTGCGGCCGCCCTTGCGCTTGACCGGCTCGACGAGCGAGCGCTCCGGCTCTGTCCGGGTGACGTCCTCGAACGTCTCGGTCGTCATGAAGCGGCGACCCGGGGAGGTCGGCTTGAAGTTCTTGATGCCCATTACCTGCCCTCGAAGAATTCGATCTTGTCGCCCGGCGAGAGCTGCACGACGGCCTTCTTCCAGGCCGCGTTGCGCCCCGCGGTCCAGCCGCGCCGTTTGGGCTTGGGGTTCACGTGACTCGTCGAGACGCCGAGCACCTTCACGTTGAAGAGCTGCTCGACCGCCTGGGCGATCATGGTCTTGTGCGCCTTGGGGTGCACCTCGAAGGTGTACCGATGATGGTCGATCTGGGCGTAGCTCTTCTCGGAGATGATCGGCCTGATGACGATCTTTTCGGCTTCGATCATGGTCATGCTCCAGTCAGGACGGAGAGCGCCTTCTCGGTCACCACGATCGATCGGTTGCGCAGCACCTGCTCGACCGACAGGCGGCGGGCTTCGCCGGCCTCGGCATAGCGCAAGTTGCGCACCGATTTCGCGATCACCGGCTCGTCGTCGGTGACGACGAGGACCGGGGCCGCGATGTCGAGCGCGACGAGCAGATCGTCGACGGTCGCCGTCGACGGCGCCTCGAGCTCGAGGCCGCGGGCGACGTAGACGGTGCCGCCCTCGGCGCGATCGGAGAGCGCCATGGCCAGCGCCTTGCGCGCGGCCTTGCGATTGATCTTGAGGTCGTAGCTGCGCGGCTTGGGACCGAAGGCCGTGCCACCGCCCGAACGGGTCGGCGACTTGACCGAGCCGGCGCGCGCCCGGCCGGTGCCCTTCTGCCGGTACAGCTTGGCGGTCGAGCCGGAGATCTCACCGCGCGTACGCGTGGAGGCCGTGCCCCGCCTGCGCGCGGCCTGTTCGGCGCGCACGGCCAGGTGCAGCAGGTTGATGTCGGTGGCGACGCCGAAGCGGTCGACACTCAGCTTGACCTCGTCGACCCGCTTGCCCGCGGCGTCGACGACGGTCGCCGTGCGCTCTTCGGGCGCGCGATGCACGACGGGCCGCTCGGCGGGCTTGGCGGCCCGGGCGCGCGGGGGCTTGGCCGCGGCGGCCGGTGTCGCGGCGGGCGCGGTCTCGGCGGTCTCCTTGGCCGCGACGGCCCGTTTGCGCGCCGGCTTGGCCGGCGCGGCCGTGCCGGCGGCCTCGGTGGCCGGTGCGCTGTCGGTGGTCGCGGCGGGCTTGACGCGACGGCGCGCGGGCTTGGCGGCCGCCTCGGCGCTCTCTGCAGACGCCGGCTTGTCGGCCTTCGCGGCCGCGGCCTTGACGTCGGCATCCTTGGTGTCGGCGGCCTTGGCCTTGACGCCGGCCGGCTTGGCCTTGGCGCCGGCGGGCTTGACGCCCGCGGCCTTGGCCTGGGCGGCCGGCTTGGCGGCCGGCTTGCGCGGCGCACGCGCCGGCTTGGCCGGCTTGGCGGCCTCGTCGTTCTGAGTCTTGTCTTGTTCGTCGGCCACGATCACGTACCCTTGACGATGACGACTGAGTTGGTGGCGCCCGGAACGGCGCCCTTGATGAGCAGCAGGTTGTTCTCGGGGTCGCGCGCCACCACTCGCAGGCCGCGCTGGGTGACGCGCTCGTCGCCCATGTGGCCGGACATGCGCTTGCCCTTGAACACGTGGCTCGGATAGGCGCTTGCCCCGATCGAGCCCGGCTGGCGGATGTTGTGCGAGCCGTGCGACTCGGGTCCGCGTCCGAAGTTGTGACGCTTCACCGTGCCCTGGAACCCCTTGCCTTTGGAGACGCCGGTCACGCTCACGTGCTGGCCGTCTTCGAAGGCCTCGACGGTGACGGTGTCGCCGACCTTGAGGTCGGCCATGCCGCGAAACTCGGCGAGATGGCGCTTGCCGTGCTTGAGGCCGGCCTTCTTCAGGTGGCCCAGCTCGGCCTTGGTGAGCTGCTTGTCCTTGCAGTCCTCGAACGCCAGCTGGACCGCGGTGTAACCGTCGCTCTCGGTGGTGCGCACCTGCGTGACGGTGCAGGGGCCCGCTTCGACGACCGTCACCGCGACGCGGTTGCCGTTGTCGTCGAAGAGCTGGGTCATGCCGAGCTTCTTGCCGATGATGCCCTTCACGACCGCTACAGCTTGATCTCGATGTGGACGCCCGCGGGAAGGTCGAGGCGCATGAGCTGGTCGACCGTCTTGGGGGTCGGCTGGTGGATGTCGATGAGCCGCTTGTGGGTGCGGATCTCGAAGTGCTCGCGTGAGTCCTTGTCTTTGAACGGACTCTTGATGACGCAGTACACGTTCTTCTCGGTCGGCAACGGCACCGGGCCCGAGATGGTCGCCCCGCTGCGTTGCGCCGTCTCGACGATGGACTGCGCGCTCCGCTCGATCAGCTCGTGATCGTAGGACTTCAACCTGATGCGTATCTTCTGCTGAGCCAACTTTCGCCTTCTTGTCTTGTTCACGTAGCCGGGCGTGTCCGCTCTTGACGGACGCGCCCGGCTACTTGATACGACCCTACGCCCTCTAGGCGATGATCTCCGAGATCGCGCCGGCGCCCACCGTGCGGCCACCCTCGCGGATGGCGAAGCGGAGGCCGTCTTCCATGGCGATCGGCGTGATGAGCTTGACCTCCATCACCGTGTTGTCGCCCGGCATGACCATCTCGACGCCCTCTTCGAGGGTGATGACGCCGGTCACGTCGGTGGTGCGGAAGTAGAACTGCGGCCGGTAGCCGTTGAAGAACGGCGTGTGGCGGCCGCCTTCGTCCTTGGACAGGACGTAGACCTGTGCCTTGAAGTGCGTGTGCGGCGTGATGCTGCCCGGCTTGGCGGCGACCATGCCGCGCACGACCTCTTCGCGCTTGGTGCCGCGCAGCAGGATGCCGATGTTGTCGCCGGCGACGCCTTCGTCGAGCAGCTTGCGGAACATCTCGACGCCCGTCACGACGGTCTTGTCGATCTTCTCCTGCATGCCGATCAGGGCGACCTCTTCGCCGACCTTGACCTTGCCACGCTCGACACGGCCGGTGGCGACGGTGCCGCGGCCGGTGATGGTGAACACGTCTTCGACCGGCATGAGGAACGGCTTGTCGACGTCGCGCACGGGCTGCGGCAGGTACTCGTCGAGCGCCTTGGTGAGCTGGAGGATGGACGAGCACCACTCGCAGTCGTCCTTGCCGCAGCCGCACTCGAGGGCCTTGAGAGCCGAACCCGAGATGACCGGGATCTCGTCGCCCGGGAACTCGTACTGGGTGAGAAGCTCGCGGACCTCCATCTCGACGAGCTCGAGGAGCTCGGGGTCGTCGAGCAGGTCGACCTTGTTCAGGTAGACGATGATGTTCGGTACGTTCACCTGGTGGGCCAGCAGGATGTGCTCGCGGGTCTGCGGCATGGGGCCGTCGTCGGCGCCCACGACCAGGATCGCGGCGTCCATCTGCGCGGCGCCCGTGATCATGTTCTTGATGTAGTCGGCGTGCCCGGGGCAGTCGACGTGGGCGTAGTGGCGATTCTCGGTCTCGTACTCGACGTGCGCGGTGGCGATGGTGATACCGCGCTCGCGCTCTTCGGGAGCCTTGTCGATCTGGTCGAAGGCCACGAACTCGGTATTGCCCCCGCGGTTGTGAAGCACAAGCGTGATCGCCGCAGTGAGGGTCGTCTTGCCGTGGTCGACGTGCCCGATAGTGCCCACGTTCATGTGGGGCTTGCTGCGGTCGAACTTCTGCTTTGCCATGTACTTACTCCTTTATCCCGGCACCCGAAGGCAAGTGGTCACTCAGGGGGACGTGATACCCAGTCGACGATCACGGCGAGGGAACCTGCCTGACCGCAAGACTGGCAGTATACACAATCCCGCTCGACAAGGGCAAACGGCGCCATTTCAGACACCCTTGACCTTGGCGACTATCTCAGCCGCGATGCCCGAGGGCACCTCAGCGTAGTGCTTGAACTGCATGGTGTAGGTCGCCCGGCCCTGGCTCATGGAGCGCAGGTCGGTCGCGTACCCGAACATGGTGGCGAGCGGCACCGTGGCCGTGATGACATGCGCGTTGCCGCGCTGCTCCATGCCGTCGACGTGGCCGCGACGCGAGCTCAGGTCGCCCATGACGTCGCCCATGAACTCGGCCGGGGTGACGACCTCGACCGCCGACATGGGCTCGAGCAGCACCGGCTGCGCCTTGCGGGCCCCTTCCTTGAGGGCGAGCGAGCCGGCGATCTTGAAGGCCAGCTCGGAAGAGTCGACCTCGTGATAGGACCCGTCGACGAGCTGCACCTTGACGTCGACCATGGGGTAACCGGCCAGCACGCCGGTGGTCATGGCCTCCTGGATGCCCTGGTCAACCGCGGGGATGTAGTCGCGCGGGATCGAGCCGCCCATGATGCGGCTCTCGAACTCGTAGCCGCCGCCCGGCTCGTTGGGCTCGAGGTCGATCACCACGTGACCGTACTGGCCGCGACCGCCCGTCTGGCGGACGAAGCGGCCCACGACCTTCTCGACGCGCTTGCGCACGGTCTCGCGATAGGCGACCTGCGGGCGTCCGACGTTGGCGTCGACGCGAAACTCGCGCAGCAGGCGGTCGACGATGATCTCGAGGTGCAGCTCGCCCATGCCCGAGATCACCGTCTGGCCGGTCTCCTCGTCGGAGACCACCCGGAAGGTCGGGTCCTCTTCGGCCAGGCGCGCAAGCGAGGTCGACAGCTTGTCCTCGTCGGCCTTGGTCTTGGGCTCGATCGCCACCGAGATCACCGGCTCGGGGAACACCATCGACTCGAGCACGATCGGGTGCTTCGGGTCGCACAGCGTGTCGCCGGTGCCGGCGAACTTGAGGCCGACGGCGGCGCCGAGCTCGCCGGCGAACATCGCCTCGCGGTCCTCGCGGTGGTTGGCGTGCATCTGCAGCAGCCGGCTGATGCGCTCCTTGCGATCCTTCGTCGAGTTGTAGACGTAGGATCCGGCGTTCAGCTGGCCGGAGTAGACGCGAAAATACGTGAGCTTGCCGACGTAGGGGTCGGTCATCACCTTGAAGGCCAGGGCCGCCAGGGGCTCGCCGTCGTCGGCCTCGCGGATGAGGTCGGCGCCGTTCGGGCCGAGGCCGTGGACGGGCGGCACGTCGAGCGGCGAGGGCAGATAGTCGATGACCGCGTCGAGCAGAGGCTGGACGCCCTTGTTCTTGAAGCTCGAGCCGCAGAGCACCGGGGTGATCGAGATGTCGAGCGTGGCCGCGCGGATGGCGGCGCGCAGGTCGTCGGGGTCGATCTCGCGACCCTCGAGGTAGGCGACCGTGACCACGTCGCTGTGGTCGGCGACGGCGTCGATCAGGCGGTGGCGATAGTCGTCGGCGAGCTCGAGGAGGTCGTCGGGGATGGCGACGGTCTCCCACGCCGTGCCGAGCTCGTCGGTCCAGACCATGGCCTGCATGGTGACGAGATCGACGACGCCCTGGAAGTCGGCCTCGCGGCCGATCGGCACCTGCAACGGCACCGGGCGCGCGCCGAGGCGCTCGACCATCATGTCGACGCCGCGGAAGAAGTCGGCCCCGATGCGGTCCATCTTGTTGATGTAGCCGATGCGCGGGATGCCGTACTTGTCGGCCTGACGCCAGACGGTCTCGGACTGCGGCTCGACGCCGCCCACCGAGCAGAACAGCGCGATGGCGCCGTCGAGCACGCGCAGGCTGCGCTCGACCTCGACCGTGAAGTCCACGTGCCCGGGCGTGTCTATGATGTTGATGCGCATGTCGCGCCAGTCACAGCTAGTGGCCGCCGAGGTGATGGTGATGCCACGCTCCTGTTCCTGCTGCATCCAGTCCATCACCGCCGCGCCCTCGTGCACCTCGCCCATCTTATGGGTCTTGCCGGTGTAGTAGAGGATGCGTTCGGTGGTCGTCGTCTTGCCGGCATCGATGTGGGCCATGATGCCGATGTTGCGCGTCTTGTCGAGTGTGAACTGACGCTGTGCAGCGATGGTCGTCGTCACGTACTGACTCATTCGGTTGCTGGTTTTCGCTTACGGTGCCGCCCCCGAAGGACGGCGGCGCTCACGAGGGACCGAGAGGTCTCTGATCCGTCTCTCTTGACTTCGCTTGTCGCCGCTCAGGCTGGCGTGACTACCGTCGCGCGCCTGGTCCGGCTCTTTCTGCTTCGCTTATCGCCGCTCAGGCTGGCGTGACTACCGTCGCGCGCCTAGTACCTGTAGTGGGCGAACGCCTTGTTGGCCTGCGCCATGCGGAAGATGTCGTCCTTGCGCTTGTAGGCGCCACCCTGGTGCGACTGCGCATCCAGGAGTTCGCCGGCAAGACGCTCGGCCATCGTGCGCTCG
>DATIYD010000278.1:0-2744 GCA_035517975.1 Thermoleophilia bacterium
GGCTCCTGCGACGACCACGCCGACTTCGAGGGCGGCGAGTACCGGCGTCGGTACGAGGACCTGGTAAAGGAGCGAGCCGTCGAGATGCGCGAGGCAGCCTCGCGCGTGCGCAACGAGAGCACCGGCCGCCGGCACGCCGAAGCTGAGGCGCTGGCCAGCCAGGAGCGTTTTCGGGTGCTCGTGGAGCACAGTTCCGACCTCATGCTGATCGTCGACGCGCGTGGAACGATCATATACTGCAGCCCCTCGGTCGAGCCGCTCCTCGGCTACCGTCAGGACGAGGTCATCGGACGGATCGCCGACGAGCTGATCGACAGTGGCGACCTAGGGCACATCGCCGCCTTGCGCTCTCGGGCTGCCGCAGCCTATCCCACCCGCCCCGCCGCCGATGACCTCGCTCCGGCCGCCGACGATGACCCCGCTGTCGCGGCTGCTGCTGACCCCGCTCCGGCCGACGCCGATGACCCCGTTCGCGCAGCGGCTTCTGCCGCCGCTGCCCCATTTGGCACCACTGCCGACGGCGGCGCCGATCGCGGCACGCTGCGCGTCCGGACCAAGGGCGGCGCCCTGCGCTGGTTCGAGTGGACCGCGAGCATCCACCTCGAGGACGAGGCGATCGGCGGCATCGTCGTGAACGCGCGCGACGTCACCGACCGACTGCTGGCCGAGCGCCAGGTGCGTGTCAGCGAGCTGCGGTACCGCATGTTGACCGAGGCCTCGCCCGACATGATCTACGTGATCGGTGACGACGGCCTCGTGCAGTACGTGAACGGGCGCGGCGCCGAGATGTTCGGCGTGCCTGCCGGCCGGCTGGGCGGCGTGCCGCTGGTCGAGATGTTTCCGGGAGCGGCCGGCGAGGGCATCCGCCAGGCGGTTGCCCATGTTCTGGCCACCGGCGAGACGTACGAGGCGGAGTCGGAGATCGCTTACCCGGGGGGACGGCGTTGGGTCTACACGCGCCTCGTCGCGCTCACCAACGACGACGACGACAGCGTCGCCGTGCTCGGCGTTTCGCACGACATCACCGATCGCAGGAGAGCGCAGGAGGCGCTGTCAGAGAGTGAGCGGCGTTATCGCAAGCTCTTCGAAGACTCGCCGGTCGCCAAGTGGGAAGAGGACCACTCGGCGGCCAAGGTCTACCTCGAGGGGCTCATCGCCTCGGGGGTCGACGACGTCGAGCGGTACCTGCGCGAACATCCGTCCGAGTACGAACGGTGTGCGTCGCTCGTCCGGACCCGCGACGTGAACCACGCGGCCGTCGCCCTGTGCGGAGCGTCAAGCCGGCAGGAGCTTATCGACGGCAGCGTGACGCTCTACCCGGCCGGTTGCATGGGAGCCATGCCGGCGTTCTGGGCGGCGGCGCTGGCCGGCCGGTACACATCGAGGTTCGAGGAAGTCGAGATCACGGTCGACGGTCGCAGCAGGTACCTGATGGAGACCTGGATCGTGGCGCCCGGTCACGAGGACACCTTCGACCGTGTGTACACGGCCGACGTTGACGTCACCGAACGCCACCAGACCGACGACCTGCTGCTGCGCTACCGCCTGCTCTTCGCCGAGGCGCGCGACATCATGTGGTTCCTGCGCGTCGACGACGGCAGGATCGTCGAAGCCAACGCGGCCGCGGAAGCGGCCTACGGCTACAGCCGCGGCGAGCTGCTCGCTCTCACGATCGCCGACCTGCGCGCCGACGGCGCGAGCCCGCTGCTCGCGGAGCAGATCAGGACGGCTTCGGAGGGCGGCATCCTCTTCGAGACCGAACACCGCCGCAAGGACGGCTCGCTGTTGTCGGTCGAAGTAAGCGCCCGAGGCATCGGCGCTGGGGGCGGCGAGAAGCTGCTCCTGGGCGTGGTGCGCGACATCACGGCCCGCAAGCGTACCGAGAGCGAGCTCGCTCAGGCCACGGCGCGGCTCGAGGGCACCCTCGAGGGGGCGGTCGCCGCGCTCGGCACCACCTCTGAGCTGCGCGATCCCTACACCGCGGGTCACCAGCGCCGCGTGGCCGAGCTCGCCTGCGCGATCGCGGCCGAGCTCGGCTGGGACGAGCGCCGGATCGCCACGCTGCACACCGCCGCGCTGTTGCACGACCTCGGCAAGATCGTGGTGCCCGCCGAGATCCTGAGCAAACCGGGCAAGCTCACCGACACCGAGTTCCTGCTGATCCACCAGCACTCGGCGGCGGGTGCCGGGATCCTCGCCGGCATCGACTTCGGCGACGACGTGGCCGCCATCGTGCGGCAGCATCACGAGCGTCTCGACGGCTCCGGCTACCCCGACGGTCTGGCCGACGCCGACATCCTGCCGGCGGCGCGCGTACTGGCCGTCGCCGACGTCGTCGAGGCCATGGTCAGCCACAGGCCCTACCGGCCCGGTCTGCCACTCGACGTGGCCCTCGGCGAGATCGAGCAGGGCAGCGGCCTGCGCTACGACGCCGCGGCCTGCACAGCCTGCACGCGCCTCATGCGCGAGCTGCAGTTCACCTTCAGCCGCCCGGACTGACCCTGGGGCGCGGCCGGCCTCCGGTCGGCCCCTGCGACAGGAACCCGTGTCCCGCCTTCCCGCGCTTACTCCAGACAGGTCACTATGAACGTGCCCACGAGCGTGGGGTCGAACTGCCGCCCCGACCCGCGGCGCAGCTCGGCGAGGGCGATCTCGGGCGACAGCGCCGCCCGGTAGGGCCGGTCGGAGGTCATCGCGTCGTAGGCGTCGGCCACGGTGATGATGCGCGCCCCCAGCGGGATCTG